>NZ_CP025257.1:0-302738 GCF_002843565.1 Mesoplasma syrphidae | reverse complement strand
CTATTTGCAATTCTTTTAATGTTGGAAAGATTTTTTGTTCTGGTTCTCTTCAAAACATTGAGTACTCACTTTGAACTACAGTTACCGGGCAAATTTTATGAGCACGTCGAATTGTAGCAGCTGATGCTTCACTTAGTCCTCAATATTTTATTTTACCAGCCGCTATTAATTCTTTCATTACTTGTGCTACTTCTTCAATTGGAACTTGTGGATCAACACGATGTTGATAAAAAAGGTCAATATAATTGGTTTGTAGACGTTTTAAACTTCCTTCAAGAGCTCGTAAAATGTTTTCTCGAGAACTGTCTAATCCAACTGCCTTATTCCCTTCATATTTAAAGCCAAATTTAGTAGCAATAATAACTTCTGAACGAATATCTTTAAAAGCTTTTCCAACTAGTTTTTCATTTTCAAATGGACCATAAATTTCAGCTGTATCAAAAAAATTTACACCTTGTTTATATGCCTTTCTTAAAAAAGCAACTGCCTCATCTTCAGTTGGAAATGGTGGAAACGACATGCTTAGTCCCATACATCCCAAACCAATTTCATTAACTTGTAATTTATTTCCTAAAATCCTTGTTTTCATTGATCTCCTTAATTCAAATTTTTTATATTTGAATGTTTTTTGACAACCTTAATTACTTCTAACTTAGTTGACAAATAAATTATATAAGGTTCAAGTAAGTTTAAGGCAATACGAAAAATTAAAAAAGTAGTTTAAAACTACTTTTCAAAATAATATATTTAATAAATTATTAATAATTATTGTCTTGACGTTTAAAGTTAATGGCATTTTTTAATTTATAGGCTTCAATGATCTCTGTTTCACTATAAATTTTGGCTTCACAAATTTGTAAATAAATATTTAATAAATCTTCATAAGTTTCAAAATCACGGGTTTTGATAAATTCACTAAACATACTAATTAAAGTCAAATAAATATCTATATTATTATCAATTCCAAAATCTGTACTTTGATAAGTATTAAAATCATAGCCAATTTGATTTCCAATACTAATTAAAAAATGAATTCCGTCAATATACTCGTCAAGTTGAACATTTAATTCAGCTTCAGGCTTTTGAGATCAAAATTTAAAACTGCGCTCTTCATTGGCATATTCACCAAGTTCAACTAAAAAGGCAACCATTCGTTTTTTCAAAATAGTTTCATCATTTTGTAAATTTCATTTTTGGCCAATATAGTTGTCTAATTTTTTTTGCTGCTCGCTTAATCAAATTATTGTTTCTTTAGTAATCATTTCTACACCTCTTATCAAGATTATAATAAAAAATGAGGCTTACCTCATTTTTTGTAAGTTATTTTCCAATTTTGTTTCAATTACCAGCAAAAGCTTTTGAAAAATCGTATTCTTTGAGATAAGTCAAACCATGACTAGTTAAAGTTTTGGCACTTGGTTTTTTAGAATCTAAATTAAATCCACGATCATCATTCATTGATCAAATTGAAACATATGCTAATTCAATTTCATGAGCTCAATTATACATTTCTTTGGCATCTTCTAGAGTAAATACTCCTTGAATCGTATCATTAACTCCAATCATTGGTGTTCCTGCCAATTTAGAATACAAATTCTTTAATTCAACTGTTTTAAAATGCTTAATAATGCTATTTTCTAGATTAACTTTAGTTGCTTCAACGGCCTCTTTTGCTAATTGGAAATTAGTTACTTTGCGAACATCTCTAGCATGTCTATAAAATCCATCACCATAATCCATTAACATTAAATTAATAATTGGTAAGTCTTTTTGGGCAAGCCCTGCTTTATGATATTCTTCAATAAAAATATCCATTACATGGTAACCAACAACAGTTAATCCTGTAGGCAATACTGGTAACGTAATTGAGAAATCTCAACTAGAATCTGCTTTTTTCATATCGGCTAACGTTTTTGCCAATAAACGATTATCAGCATCTAAACTTTGAGCATGCCCTTCAATGTCAAAGTCAATTGCTTTAGGCATTTGCACAGTTTTATTGTTATATTTTTGAACAATATCAACAAGTTCTTGTTGATATCCAACTAAAGCTTCAGTTAAAACTTCTTGAGCTCTAGCAGAATCATTGGAGTGAAGCTTATTAGCTAAAGTTCATGGATTTTTTTCAGTAAATCCTCCAGTTATAGCTCCTCCATAAGCAACTTTAATATTTTCAAAAGCATTTTTATCAACTAATGGTTTAAGCATTTTTGCTCATAATTGTGTTTCTTCTCATCATGCATATCCCTCGTTATTTTTAGCTTGTCCAGCAATTGACATTTCAAGTTTATTTCCATGTTGATTAACCTGCTGAACAAACGCTAATGTTAAGTGATCCATTGCTGGAACTTCTTCTATAATTTTGACAATATCATTACCTTGATATAAACCAGCATCTAAATATGGTGAATAATAGGTATTTTTATTTTTAACAGCTTTGCGAACTATTTTTTCTGAACGATTTGGATTAGCATCTTTTCAAGTTTTATACATGCTAGTATTTTGGCCACTTGGTGGTTCTCAATTGGGTGGATTTTTGTCATCAGAGATGCCGCCACCAACTTCACTAACAATTACATGACTGTCATTTTCAATATTGTCTAAAGCTTTAACTTTTTCAATGTCTTCTTGATAATCTATTCCCCCAATTACCCTAATTTCAGCTTTTGTTTGAGCTTCGGGAACCAAGTGCTCACGTTTTAAAGTTCCATTTAGGGCCTTTGCATAAGTAAACTGTTTAAATCCTGAACCTGAACGAATATTTTGATTTAAAGCATTATCATCGCTTAAGTTATAAATAGAATTACCTTTCTTTTGAAATTCGCTTGGAACATCACGGGAAATGTAAAACATTCCAATACCACCTAAATTTTGTTGTTCTGCAAACTCGCGCAACTCAATTGCACTTTCAGGAGTAAAGTTATAGCTTGCTTTTTCAGCTCTTCGGCCAATTCATGGTGTGACCTTAATTCTTCGAGAAATTTCTTTTTCGGATGGTAAGTCACTTTTTGAAACTGAATTAAAAGCTTGATGCATTTCAACTCAATTTTTACGTGAAGCGAGAATTGCTTCTTTCATAATTTCAACTTCTCATCTTTGACCAAGTTGAAGTGAATCAGTTTCGGTTAAATAACCAGTTACTAGATTTAGTCTAAAATTTAGCCCTAAATATTTTGTAAAGTTATACAATGGATAAGCTTCATCCCCTAAAAGTTTTAAATCTCTTGATGAAGATAAACCTGGATTAATTGAAATTCCTCATTTTGTTGAAACAACCAATGATAGTTGAACATCAAATTTATTGTCACGTTCAATTAAAATTTTTAATGCTGCAGCTAATAGTCGCTGTGAAGAGGCATGATCTCCATTTTTTGATAAGTATGGTGCAGCAAAATAAAAGTCAAATTTTTTAGTATTATATTTTTTAGCAATCTTTTCTAAAACGCTGGCCAATTGCTCTGGAGTTTTATTGTTAAGTCACGCATTGTGTCATAACGCATTAGCAAATGGTCCAAATGAAATTCGAACATTATTTGGTTGTAACTTACCAGTTTCAGTTTGATTGGTTCAACTTCTGTAGCGATCATTAAACCATTTTGCATATTCAGTTTCATTTGCTTGATCTGCTAAAATTCCTAAATTATCTTTTGCTGGAGCTGCATTTCACATTGGTACTAACTCACCAGTATCAGAGGCATTTTGCATAAATCCTAATGTTACTTCACTAGCTTCAGTAATCACTTTACTGTTTGTGGCAATTTTCCCTAAATGATTATAATTAATGATTGAAGAATTATTTTTCTGCAATTCGTCTTTTGCAATTTGTCGATATGCTCCGGGACGTCCTTTTTCTTTAAGTAAATATTCGACCGTGTCTTCAACAATCCCAATATCAGCATATGGAGTAAACTCTAAGCGGTCTTTTATTTGAATTATATTTTTATGTGCTAAAGTTGAAACGTCATTTTGATTGTTCATTAGTTTAGCAATACTAAAAGTATCTTTAGTTGGAGAATAATTCAAAGCTTTTTGTGATTTTTTACTTAACGAATAATCTTGTTGAAGCACAGATTGTCATTCCTGATTGGCAATTGCTTTTTTTCTAGCTTCACTTGCCTCAATGCTAATTTTTCCATAACCACCTTTTTGGTTATTTTTTAATTCATCCAACTTTGTTACCAAATCTTTAAGTTTAGACTTAGTTGAATCCAACTGTTCTTTATTAGCTTCAAGATCAAACTCAAGTTTTTTAATTTTATCTTTAAGGGTTTGAACTTCTTTTTCTAATTCTCGTTCTTTTAAACTTTCTTTTTGATTATTACATGCAACAACAGCAAGTCCAGTGGTTGTGGCTAAACTGATTGCTCCCAAAAGTGTCAAAATTTTTTTCATTATGCTTTTCCCTCCTATTATTCAAAGCCGTTTTCAGTTATTTTATGAATATATTTTTGATAGTTTGGAAGTTTAAAAATTGCTTCTGTAGCTTTAGCAATGGTACTTCCATCTAAATATTGAGAAGTCTCACTTCCTGTTCTAGCAAACTCATCTTTAATTGTTTCTGATAATAATTTGATTGGAGTATAGTTAGCATCCTTATCTGGTATTTCAGATATTTTGATATATGTTTTTTGTGATAAATTGGCACCTCCAAAAGAAGAAACTGATCAAGATGCACGAGTCTTGGCAACTGTTCCATCATCAGCTGGAAAGTCTTGTAAATTATCGATATCAATTTGATTAACTTTTATAGTTGCTCCCGTTTTAGTTTGTGCCGTTTTTAACGAACGGCTACGTTTTAGTTCGTCACTAATAGCATTTGGAAGATGCTTAACAGCACTATTAATAAAACGATTTTTGTAACCAGGAAATGAATTGACTTGGTCTGTATCAACTCCAATGATATATGGTAAATATTTGGTATTACTATAACTCATAACATCCAAAATTTGAGGTCCAGCTACAGGGAAAATCACATCAGCTTTTTGGTGTTCAATTAACCGATTTAAAATTCCTGAACGTGTGGCTCCACCTAATGCAAAACTTTGGGTAAATCAACGTGAATCATTGGGACCCATAACTTTTGTGTCCTTGACATCTGCATACTTATTATTAATATAGTTATTTGCTAAGACAACTTTTTTATAGAGTTTTGCTTCAATATCGCTTTGATGAATGCGATTGAATACTTCAATTCCTAACATCAAGCCTCATAAATAGTTATCAACTGAATATTTTGAAGACATTCCCCCAAAAGTTCCGATTGCAATAACTCCTTTATTATGATGATCTACTTTATCCAAATTTTGATTAGCCCAAATTGCAGCATCATAAGCAGCTGCAAATCCCGCCAATTCAGAATTAAAACTAATGCTAATAACATTTTGATTTTTCCCATTTGAATAATCAGCAACTCCGTCAGCTAAAATTACTGTTTTATCTTTCATCAACTTAGAGGCAGTTTCAATTGTTCCAGCATGCATAAATCCTGCTAAAACCATCGCATCTGCTCCTTTAAACGAAGCCATTTTATATCCAGAAATAAATGCACTTGCATTATGATCTGTTGCTTCAACATAGTTGGGTTCAGCATTATAACTAAGTCCTTTGGTATTATTTCATTGGTCAATTTCATTGGCATATTTGATAATAGCGTTATGAGAACTTTCATTAAAAGACTTGTCTTTTAAATTTCCTCCATCAGTTACTAATAGCACTCGTTGTCCAGCAGGTCCATGAGCATATTTTGGTTTAATACAACTAACAACACTTGTTGAAACAATCGAACCTAATAAAACAGCTTGCATTGATATTGTAAATTTACGCATTCCTTGCCCCCTTTTGTTATCCTCATAATAAGCAAAACATTTAAATAAGAAACAAACTATATTATTTGTAAGAAAAAGTTTTAGTTTTGAAAAAAGTTTTTGAAAACAAAAAAGCGTGAAGAATTTCACACTTTTTATCATTTCTTTTCTTAAACTATTTAACCCCAGGTTTTCCCAATAGTTTAAACATATTATATTTATAAACTTCAACTCCAGGTTGATCAAATGGATTAATATCTAATAAATATCCACTCATTGCCACTGCTAACTCAAAAAAATAAACTAAGTATCCAAATTGGACATCATCCATTTTTTCAAATTCCAGAACGATATTTGGCATTTTACCAACATTAACATGAGCATCAATTACTCCTTCAATCGCAATTGAATTAATTTCATGGAAAGTTTTATTTGTTAAATAATTTAATCCATCATAGTTGGCTTGATCAACTGGAACATTTGCATCTAAAACAGGAGTTTTAACTTTTATAACTGTCTCAAATAAAACATTACGAGTACCTTCTTGAATTCATTGACCCAATGAATGTAAATCAGTTGAAAATACCATTGATGTTGGATATAGTCCTTTGCCTTCTTTACCTTCACATTCACCAAATAACTGTTTTCATCATTCATTCAGTAATTGCATTTGTAACTCATAAGTCACTAGTGCTTCAGCTTTATAACCTTTTTGATTCATTAAATAACGAGCAGCAGCATATTGATAAGCTGGGTTTGACAAATCATTAGCATTTAAAGTTTTTTTAGCTGCCAATGCTCCAGCAAAAATATTATCAGTATTAACTCCGGCTACTAACAATGGGAAAATTCCTACTGGTGTTAAGACAGAGAAGCGCCCTCCAATATCGTCGGGAATTGTAAACGTTTGATAACCTTTTTGATCTGCTAAAGTTTTTAATGCTCCGCGACTAGCATCAGTTACTGCAACAATCAAGTCCTTTGCTTTTACCAACCCCACTTGAGAAATTAATTGTTCTTCTAACCTTCTAAAAGCAATTCCTGGTTCAGTTGTTGTTCCCGATTTAGAAACAACACAAATTCCAAAGTTTTTATCTTTTAAATATTTAGTTAATTGTGCTACGTATGTTGAACTCATTGTATGCCCAGCATAAATTACTTTAACTTTATCAATGTGATTTAATCCACGAATCATTTCATCAGCTGCACGAGCTCCCAAATATGATCCCCCGATTCCAATTACTACCAACGTGTCAATTTTTGAACGTAATTGGTTTGCTGCTTGCTTCATTGCATTATATTCTTCTTTGTCAAAAGTTTCTGGTCATTCAACTCATCCTAGAAAATCATTTCCACGACCACTTTTGTTTTGAATCATGTTATGAATTTCTATAATTTTGCTTTCACTAATTTCAGTTTTTAGATCTTTTAACCCACTGTATTGTAAATCGACTTTAATCATCCCTATTTTCTTCTTTCTGTAAATCTTTTATATTAATAAATTATATTCCAAAACAAAAAAAATGCACTACTTGGTGCACTTCTTAATCCTTAATTATCAATTGTTTCATCATTAAATCTTCAAAGCGTCACATCATAATCAAATTCTTCTTCCGCTTCTTCAACCATAGCAACATTAACTTCTTTTTCAGTAATTACAAAATTCATATTAAAATCAT
Organism: Mesoplasma syrphidae; assembly: GCF_002843565.1. Classification (NCBI taxonomy): domain Bacteria; kingdom Bacillati; phylum Mycoplasmatota; class Mollicutes; order Entomoplasmatales; family Entomoplasmataceae; genus Mesoplasma; species Mesoplasma syrphidae. The sequence continues at coordinate 295,255 of NZ_CP025257.1, read as the reverse complement.
GCTCTTCAGTAATAATTGGGGTATTTGTCAATTGAGTTGACTGACTTAATCCAATTTTGTAACCTTGATAATTCATTTTTTCAATTCAAATATCATAAAAACTTTTACCATTTCCAATTCGAGCCAATTTATTATCATAAGTTACTAACGGCATAAATAATGCGTCCAGGTCATTAGAATTTTTTAAAATTGGTGTATTGGCACTACCATCATAAATTTTATACTCCGGATTATATTCAATATCAGTATCAAAATTTTTAATTAAGCGAAAATTCATTTCTAATATTCCAGTCAAGCAACGGGGTACGTAAACCTCAATTTGATTATTAAAACATCACTTGATGATTTCACGAGTTTCTGGTTCATTTTTAGATGACAAAAAAATTCCAATACGCTTTAATTTATAATGTTCGATGAAAAATATTACTTTTCTAGTAATCTTTTTATTACATTCTTCTAAGTATTTTTGAGACAACATTGAACGAACTTTCAAATAGCGCTCTCTTAATTGTGGTTTATTTGTCATTTGAAATAGCTCCTTATGTTATGGCAGTTCATAAATATTATTATAATAAATTTTATTACCTAAAAACCACTAATTTTGAAATTCTTTTTATTATTAAAAATTAAATAAACTTTTAAGCCCTTTACTTCCCAACAAAGCACAAGTCTTTCGATTTTTTTGTTTGAAAATATTTTTAAAAGCTATTAACTCTCCTAATAAATTTAAATTAGTAATTTCACCAGTCTCAATCATTTTTTCATAAGTTGCTAACAGGGTCTTAATTTCAAGATCAGATTTTTGAAAAATCATTGAAATTAAAATATCAGTTGCAGCAGTTGAAATTGCACAAGCACTCCCTTCAAATTTAATTTCAAAACCATCATTATCTGTTTTAAAAATTTCTAAAGTGAGTTCATCGCTACAACTTTCAGAGCGTAAATCTTGATAAAAACTTTGAGGTTTTTGTTCAAAACCTCTATTTCTAGAATTTACAAAATGTTGCATAATAATGTCTCGCAAAAGCTGATCATTTGTTATATCAATCATATTTCCTCCTTTGTTTAAAATAATACATCCAAAAACTCATCAGTATGTTTAAGTGCTTCAATTAGAACATCAATTTCTTCAACAGTATTGTAAACTGCAAAACTTATTCTTAACGAGACCTTGGTATTAATTAAATCAACAGTTCGACGAGCACAATGTGAGCCTGAACGTGCCGCAATATGATATTTTAAATCTAAAAAAGTCGCAATATCTTGAGGATTAATTCCCTTAACATTTAAAATTACTATTGGCGACAGACTATCCAAATTGTAAAAATCAATTTTTGCTTGCAAGTTTGCTTGCTTAACTTGATCAATAAAATAATGCTTTAGCATTTTTTCATAGCTTTTAATTTCTTTTATTGAAATACTCTCAATAAAGTCCAAGCTTTTTTGAAAAGCATAGATTGCTGAAATATTCGGTGTTCCACCTTCAAATTTTTCAGGTGTTGTTGCAAGATAATAGTCCTCTAAATTTTCATCAATTGTTAGACTCATTCCACCTCCATATAACAGTGGTTCGAGTTGATCTAAGAGCGCCATTTTTCCTCATAAGATTCCCAATCCAAAAGGACCGTACATTTTATGAGCTGAAAATGCTAAAAAATCAATATCTCATTTTTGAACGTCAATTTCAGTGTGCGCAACTGATTGGGCTGCATCAACAACAATAATGACATTTGGATTAATTTTACGTATAACTTTAGAAATTTCTAAAACATTGTTTTCATATCCAAAAGTATTTGAAACATGAGCAAAAGTAACAATTTTTGTTTGCAAAGTGATCTTTTGCTTCAATGCCTCAAGGTTGATTCCTCCGTCACTATTTAATTCTAAAGTTTTAACTTTTGCTTGAACTTGCTTAGCAACAACAATTCAAGGCAAAAGATTAGCTGAGTGTTCGAGACTAGTGGTCAAAATTTCATCACCGGGTTTAAGAATTTTCTTAATTCCCTGAGCAATTTGGTTAATTGCAAATGTTGTTCCACTTGTAAATACGATTTCTTGACAGCTAGCAGCATTAATAAATTTTGCAGTTTGTTGGCGAGTTTGAGCAATTATTTCATTAGCTTGATATGCAATTTGATAATCATTTGTATGAGGATTTGCACTAATTGTTTTTAGATAATATTCTTCGGCTTCAATCACTGATTTAGGCTTCAAAGTTGTAGCTCCATTATCAAAGTAGATTAGCTTAGATTCTCGAGTTAATATCGGAAATTGTTTACGAATTTTATTCATATAAAAGACATTTCTCCTTTCTAGTTATTTTTATTAATTTTATATTGTTGATAATTTAATATCATTCTTTAAAAAATAAGTGGCTCAAAAGCGTTATATATTCCTATAAAGTAATTATAACCAATTATTAATAAACTAAACTTTTTAGTTAAAAATACTTTATAATCTTTTTATATATTGTAGAAAGTAAAGTGGTGTTTTAATATGAAAAAACTATTAACTATTTTAGGAGCATTATCAGTCACTGCCTCAACCAGTGTGCTTGTTGTTGCTTGTGGTCCAGAAAAGGAAAAAGATGAAAATTCAATTTTTATTGATGAAAATGGAAATTTGAAAATTGACTCAGAAAAACTGTTAGAATGATACCAAAATAATGGAGGATTTGTTAACGATTCTAATCAATATTTAAAAAATATTTATAATCTTTTTGCTGTTGCGGTTTTGCAAGACGCTGCTGAAGGCAAATTGCTTACCGATGATAACAAAAGTTTATATATTAATGAGGGGCTTCAAGATAAACTAAAAACTCTTTTAGGAACTCCAAATAGCAATGATTCCGTGTCAATTTGGGGGCGTGCTAATGATAAATATAAAACTTTAAAAAATGTTACTTATAAAGACGATGAAAAAGGTTTAAGAAAATATTTAAAAGGCTTATTTCCTAATGTTAAAAATGACGCATTAGAAAAGGCTTTTAAAAATAATTTTATTCTTACTGATAGTGATAATAGTGCCTTTGCAACTTTAAAGCGCATTATTGGTTTTAATAGTTCATATGCTGCATCAAGTTGAGAAAATGGTGTTGAGTGACAAAGCTTTGACTTTAAAGCATTATTTGCAAACTTTACATCGACTTTTGCAACTTTTGAAATGAGTACTTTATCTACAAAAATTACTGAGGCAATTCAAACTGATAATGGGGCTGCAAGTTTGATATCTCAACTTGTTAATGCTTCTGGAGGTTTAGGAGCAATAAAAAACGAGACGGCTTTTGAAAATAAAGTTAAGACATCAACTTTGGACTTATCAGAACTTGAATTTATCACAGCTGAACAAGCAAAGTCTTTAACAACTGATAATGTTAAAGTTTTGTTAAACCATATGGACGAAAATTTTAATGAATCTGAAGCAAGTGGACCTCTTGTTGTTAATGGAAATTCAAAATTCTTTAAAGCTAATTTAAGCTCTTTGAAAAAATTTAAATACGAAGAAGGTCAGAAAAAATTTAAAAATACTAAAAATGAAGAAGCTGAAAATTACTTTCAATTGCTAACTAGCGTTCCTAAAATAGTTAATGGAATTGAACAACAAATCACAGATTCTGGAGTTTTTGGTTTTATGAAAAATTCACAAAAGTTCTTAGTCGATAATTACTACCAAAATAAAAAACCGGTAGCTTTAAGTGAAATATTAATTCCATTTAAAGGGTCAGTGGCTGATTCAAAAACAATTTCATTAAAAAACTTTATTCCAAATAAGATGGATGGAACAAGCGATGAAACTAAAGCACATATTGACCGTTTAGCTGGAATTGTAAATTTTTATCAAAATTATATTAGTGTTTCTTCTGAAGCCTCACAAAATCCACTTGAAGGTGAAGCAAATTCAGTTAGTGGTGCAAGTTTGACATTAGCTCAAGCAGGAATGACAGATTGAGATACAATCATGCGAGGAAAAAGTGATGATCGTGGAATTATCGATCAAAGCTCGTTAACTGAAGATTTGGCTAATAAATGAAATAGTGAATACTATACAGCTGCTAAAAAAACAAAGTTGTTAACATTGGATAGCAGTACTGAAGATTTCACTAATGAATATAAGTATTCTATATACGATTTTATTAATAGTGAAAGTCCTGAAACTAAAACAATTGACTCTAAAGAACTTTCAGAGCAAGAAATTACTGAAATTTTAATTAAAAATGCTTTTGGAACTGAAGATGCTAAATCAATTGCAAGTGCAATTATTGGAAATAATCCTGGGGAAAGTGAAAAAGTTCAGAATCGTCGTAAAGAGGCTACAAAGGCAATTAGCTTTTTGGATAACTTGCTACAAGAAATTAATCAACATATAGAAGCAGAAGCACCTGTTGAAGCAAAAGATGGCGAAGATCCTATTAAACATAAAAACTATGTTGTTTTAAATTCTGAACAAGGAATTATTGCTTTTATTGATAGTGCAGGATTACATTTCTCACGAATTGATGGTTACAAATTATTAAATGATAAAGACGTTGTTGAAAATCAAAAAAAAGTTACTTTTAAAGAAAATGAAGCGACTTATTTAAAAGAAGTAGAAAGTTTTAAAAATTTAGCTGCTCTTTCTGAAACCAGCACAGGACAAGAAGCTTTACCATTCCTTGTTAACGGTTCTTTATTAGGAACAAGCACAACTGGTCAGCAGAATTTGTCTTCTGAGAGTGACGATGAAAGTGGTAATGGCGAAACTGAAAAACCAAAAGCAAATTCTCAAGAATTAAAAGATAATCTATATGGAGCATATGGAATTAAAAATATTGCAAATATGAACCAATCAATTTCAAATAAATATCAAAAGTTTTTGGTTAACAGTTCAATTGCAACTGAATATGCCAAATCAACAGCAGTTGGGTCATTCTATGATTTTAATATTTTTGATAATGTCACAAAAACATTAACAACTGACAGTGATACTTCCCTACCTGGGTATGCCTCATGAATGTGAGACTATTTTGCAGAAGTTATGGGTGATGGCAAAAAGAGTGAAGACTTATTGAGCCGCTACTTTGATATCCCAGATTCAACTACCGCTTTAAAAATTAAAGAAGCTGTGTCAAAAGTTTCAATTAGTAACTATAAAGGGCCAGCTGATGCCTATACTTCTGGAATGAAAGAATGAAATAAAACTGTTTTAAATGCTTACAAGGCATTAGAAAACTCACAAATTAATAAAGAGCAATTGAAATTTACACCCAATGCAACTATTTTGAACACTGATGCAAAAACAATTGCATTACTAACATCAAATAAATTTGATGCATATAAAAAATCTGAATCTAAAACTCTTAAAGCTGCAATGTGAATAAATAAGGTGGGTCGTCAAGTTGAATTTCAATATTCAACACTAAATGTTGATTCTATGAGAAAGGCAGGCGAATAATATGAAAAAATTACTTTCAATATTGGGAGCTGTTACAATAATGGCTTCTTCTGGAACAGTTGTTGCTTGCTCTCCAAAAGTTAAGCGTTTTGAAACACCAGATATCACAACTGCATTGTATAACAAAATTATCGCTGGTTTAAAAAACGATTCTGGTTTTAGTTGAACTCAAGGCCAAGGTTTTGATTCATTAGATTTTAAAGATATTTTATTGAAAATGATTAATGAAGAAATTAGTAAACAGTATGTTGATTCTCAGCAAACTGATTTATACTTAAAATTGGGTTTACAAGCTACTTCAAAATTAACAAGTGATCAAATTATGAATCGAATTGTCTCAAATGAATTATTCAACGAATACACAGCTTCTTTAACAAAGGGTAACGACAATGCATCATTTGACAATAGTGTTTGAAAAAAATATAAGCTAAATCCTTTTAATCTTGATATTGAAAATGGTAAAGATAAAAACGATAACAACTATACAGTTTGATTTAACGATAAAGCTGACGGAACCGGAACTTGAAAAAGATGACAAACCTCTTACGAGTTTGGAAAACAAGCTACTGCAACTAATGTTCCAACAATGGCATTAATGTCAGATCGCAATAATAAAAATTTTGCAGTAATGATAGGTGGAAATGATAATTTGAATGACGTTAAGTGAGATGAAAATAAGATTTTCAAAAAAGATCTATCAGCTTCAGAAATTCTGCAATATCGTTTCCAAGATTATTTCACTTCAAGCATTCGTCCAAAATACTTTGATAACCTACTAGCTGCTTCATACATAAACGGAAGAATTTATAAATCACCATCGACTTCAAAAGATTTGTCAAGAAAAATGGTTACTTTTGATACTTCTTCAGAGTTAGCAAAAACTGTTCAAACATGAAATTCAGATGCTAGAAAAATGAAGTCAAAAGTAATGATGGTTTGAAACTTTTCTGTTAACAATAAAAAAGACGACAAAGAGGCCGCTCAAAAAGCTTTGGAAGGAATAATTAACAACAATGGAGCTTTAAATACTGAAAGATCAATTGTTGATGTTTGAGCAGCTTTGGAAAAAACTGGGGATAAAAATAACAATAGTAAAGCTGGATTAGATCCTTACTTTAACTTAACAGGGTTTAATGGATTTGTTAAACCAGATGGTGAATCAGTTTCAAGTATTAGCGGTAACTTAATTCTTAAAGATGATGCTAAAACAGCTTTGGCAAAAAGTTCTTACAACGACCGTCCCCTAGTCTTGACAAATAATGGTAACGGTTATTCATCAGATACTGATAATAATGTAGATTATATTTTAGCTGTTCCAGTATATATGCAAGATCTACTAAATTCGTCAGATTCACAAATAACTAAAACAGGTCAAGAATATTCAATGAAAGCTCATAAAAACACTTGAGTATCTTTAAATGACAAATTTATTAATAACAGCTTTGAAGTATTTGATTGAAATTCTGAAGTTACTGAAGTTGCTGGTTTGCAAATTGCCAAAATAAGTAATGTTCCATATTTTAAATTAACTGCTGATACTGGAAGTTTTAGAGTTAATGACAAAACAATTACTGTAACTGCTGCTGAATCAATGAATTCATTTGATTTAATCGACAAGTTGGATGAAAGTGTGATTGGACAATTACCAGGAGCATCAAAAGATGATTCTTTGGCATATAACGTTTCAATTACTGGAACTAAAGATCCCTATCAAAATGCTGAATACAGTATTAATTGAAGCGACACTCGTAAACAAAGTACTGATATTGCTAATTTAAACAGTAGCAAAAAGCAAACTTTGTTATCAGAATTGCAGTTTATGGCTTCAAAAGAAGATCAAGCTATAGATAACGCTAAAACAGTATTGTACAAAGAATACTTAAGTGAAGATGGTATTAAATACCAAGGACTATACGACGCAATTTCTAAATATATTAAAGATAGCGAAGATCAAACTGATTAATGAATTGCTTATTTTGTAAAATAATCAATCAAGAAATTCCATCGTATAAGATTTATGAAAATGAATTCGTGTATGCTTTTCTGGATATTAATCCTGCTTCTAATGGCCATACATTAGTGATTCCAAAAAATCACAGTGAGAATTTTTCTGATGCTAAGCAAGCTGATATTATTGAAGTTGTAAAAGCAAAGCAAGAAATTATTGCTTTATTGGACAATAAATTAAAGCCAGCTGGTTATAACTTTATTTCTAATCAAAATCAAATTGCTGGTCAAATGGTTTTCCATTACCATGAACACATAATTCCTAAATATGATGCAAACGAAGGATATATTCATGGAACAAAACAAGTCAATGTTGAACCATTGGAAAATACGTTTAACAAATTTTACTAAGAATTTTTTAATTTAAAAACACAGACAATTATAAACTGGGAAAAATAAAATCTACAGTTTAATAATTAATTAACGCTAGCGAATGCTGGCGTTTTTCAATTTAAAACCTTCTGTATTCTTTCGTTATTATATCAACTTATATATCATTTTATATGCTGATAAATTTCTTTTATTTTCATTCTTTGAGTATTTATTTTATTTAAATATTCTCCCTTTAAGCACCCAAAGAAATATTCGACTTCTCTGTTATCTAAAGAATTTCCTATTCTGCTCATAGATATTTTTGCGTTCATATTTTTTACTTTTTCCATAACATTGTATGAAGAGTATTGAAAACCATGATCAGAATGCAAAATAAAATTTTTTCTATCAAGTTTATTTAAAGTATCTATGACTAATTTTATGTCGTTATGCTCAGATAATTTCCAAGATTCTATTTTTTTAGTTTTGTGACTAATTGCCACTGATAAATAAACATGATTTTGTGCTGCATTTGCAGGTATATAAGAAACATCAGTTGCTATTATATTGTCAATGTTGGGATTATAATTTCTTTTAACTAAATCATTATATCTAGCATTTATATTTTTAATTTCTATCTTACGTTTCTTTTTACGTGTAAGTGATATTATTTTTCATCTAACCATATAATTTCGTAAAGTTCTATCGCTTATTTTTACACCACTTTCAAATAAAATTACAGCTATTTTTCTACTTCCATAAATTCCTTTACTTGTGTTAAAAATTTCAAAAACTTTGCTTTTTAAATAATCAAATTTATAAATCCTTTCTTTTTTAGTGAGATAAAAAGTTGTTCTATGTATCATTGAAATTCTTGATCTTAAAGTATTGTTTAATGATTTGATTTTTTTAACTTTGTCTTTATCCTTTTTATCACGTTGTTCTTTGATTTAACTTTCAACAATTTCATTTTTTTGTTCATCAGTTAAATCATTGATAATTGAAGGTATATCAGAATCGTCTCTTTTTGGAGGTCTGCCGCTTCCTTGATTTCTTTTTAATGCTTCCATACCTATATTATCTATTAAATTACTTTTATTTCTAATTCTTCGAATTAAATCATAAATTTTAACTTGTTTACCAGTTATTTTTAAATATTCTCTGAAAGCCTTGTTCATACTTATTTCATTTTTTATTTTTATAATTTCAATTCATTCTTGTTTCGTTAAATGTTTAGACATAAAAAATCTACCTTTCCTTGCAGAAGTGTAGATTTTATTTTTCCCAGTTTAATTATGTCTGTGTTTTTAAATTGCTTTTCGTATTATACTAATTCATTTTCTGTTAGCAATCGAATAACGCATTTTTTATTGCTTTACCCAATCCATTCATTCTTTTTCTGCAAGAATACGCATATTATTTCGAATAAGCTCTTCACTTTGTCTTGTTATTATTTGTATTCTTAATGAACTACCATACATGTCTCAATAAAAATCTGCTCAAGGATATTTTTCTTTAAAATTAACTTCTGCAAGAATTTTATCAAATATACCTTTTACTCGTTCATAATCTTTTTCTCCTTTATATGGATAAGGTACAAGTTTTAATTCAACTTTCTTAACAATTTTTGAAAAAATTTCTTTAACCATATTTTCTAAAACTGTAAAAATTGCACTTACTTGTTGTTCTAAAGTACTAACTTTATTTTTAAGAATTTGTTCGTCTTTTTCTCGCTCTTTAAAAAAGTCATTAACAACTTTTTTAATATCGTCAAGACTAACTACTCCTTGATCACCTTTGTCACCCTTGGCTCCTTTATCACCTTTGGCTCCATCTTTACCTTTTTCACCAGCAATCCCTTGATCACCTTTGTCACCTTTATCACCTTTGGCTCCATCTTTACCTTTTTCACCAGCAATCCCTTGATCACCTTTGTCACCTTTGTCACCTTTGTCACCTTTTTCACCAACTAAAGTTTTTAATCAGTCTTGAATAGTTCCTTTGAATCCATCTTCTTTAGCAAGATCAAAAGCACTCTTACCATCTTTACCAATTAATGATTCTAATCATTGTTCTTCAGTTCCTTTGAAACCTTTTTCTTTAGCTACTTCATAGGCACTTTTACCATTAGTTCCGTCAGTTCCGTCTTTACCGTCTTTACCTTTTTCACCAGCAATCCCTTGATCACCTTTGTCACCTTTTTCACCAACTAAAGTTTTTAATCAGTCTTGAATAGTTCCTTTGAATCCATCTTCTTTAGCAAGATCAAAAGCACTCTTACCATCTTTACCAATTAATGATTCTAATCATTGTTCTTCAGTTCCTTTGAAACCTTTTTCTTTAGCTACTTCATAGGCACTTTTACCATTAGTTCCGTTAGTTCCGTCAGTTCCGTCTTTACCGTCTTTACCTTTTTCACCAGCAATCCCTTGATCACCTTTGTCACCTTTGTCACCTTTGTCACCTTTTTCACCAACTAAAGTTTTTAATCAGTCTTGAATAGTTCCTTTGAATCCATCTTCTTTAGCAAGATCAAAAGCACTCTTACCATCTTTACCAATTAATGATTCTAATCATTGTTCTTCAGTTCCTTTGAAACCTTTTTCTTTAGCTACTTCATAGGCACTTTTACCATTAGTTCCATTAGTTCCATTAGTTCCGTCAGTTCCGTCTTTACCGTCTTTACCTTTTTCACCAGCAATCCCTTGATCACCTTTGTCACCTTTGTCACCTTTGTCACCTTTGTCACCTTTTTCACCCTTGGCTCCATCTTTTCCGTTGATTCCAGCTACTCCTTGATCACCCTTGTCACCTTTATTACCTTTGTCACCAATTAAAGATTTCAATCATTCTGAAGGTGTCCCTTTAAATCCATTTTCTTTGGCAACATCATATGCACTTTTACCCTCTTTTCCAATTAATGATTCTAATCACTCTTCTTCAGTTCCTTCAAAACCATTTCTTACAGCTATTTGATATGCAGATTCACCATCTTTTAAAGCGATTTTTTTGTTATTTTGATCACCGTTAGTGCATGCTACAGCAGAAATACTTGTTGTTGCAACTAAACTCATTCCTCCTAATATTGCTAATAGTTTTTTCATTTTTATACTCCTCTTTTATTATTTTTTAAACACAAATAATTAATACAACAAAACTCTTTTAAAAGGTTCAAAAAAAAAAAAAAAAGTTTCTAAAACCAGTCATTGGTTTCAGAAACTTAAGCAGTTAAATTTTTTTGAAGTTTTGATATTAGAAAATTGATCAACGGTATGGAAATAAATATTCCGCTCAATAAAGTATAACAACAAACTCAAATGATCCAGTTTTTTAAACTTTCTTGATCATTTCAAATTATTGAAATCATATAAGAACCTAGAAAGCTAAAAATAACTCCAATTAATAAAATTGCAAGATTTTCACTAACATTTTTTAACAAAATTTTTTCTTTAGTGAATCCTAAAATTCTTAAATCATCATTTATATTTTTAACGAAAGTTGAATACATAATTAAACTATTTATTATCATTAGTAAACCAAACGTGATTATTACAATATTTAAATAAACAGCTAGAAAATTTAATCCCTGCATATATTTAATAAGTTCGGGGTTTTCAGGATTTGCAATACCCATTTTCCCAATTACATTTACATTAAAATTTAGCAGAGCAAATGATAATGTTATTATAAACAACATTGGTGTTATTTTCTTTATATTATTTTTAATGTTGGCAAAAATTATTTTTGAAAAATAATTTTTTTTGAAAATAACTATCAGCACTTTCATAAGTCATGAAACTAAAATATCTCCTAATATAAAAATCCCAACTGCCAAAAATATTCCTCCAAACAAATAAATAACTTCTGCTCTTGTAAATGTTATTAGGCAAAAATATCCAGCAATAAATCCTAAACCAAAAGCTAGTTTAAATATAGTTGTTTTCTTGCTACTTTTTTCAGAATTTAAATCTGATACTAAAAGTTGTTTATATCCTCTAGTGCTTATAAAAACAACTGCTATTAAAAATAATAAACCACATATCATAGTTATAAAAATGCTGGCTGCACTTAAATTAATTTTAAACGACAAATCAAGAATTTCTTTTACTTGCAGTTCTTTAACTAAAATACTGTTCAGTAAAATTGAAGATAAAAATCCCAAAATGAATACTGGCATTAAAATTAGTAATTGCTCTTTTAATAAGTCTATAAAGATTTGTTTATGCGAAATTCCTAAAAGACGTCTTTCATTTAAATCTGCTCGGCGCACTTCTAGATTAAGTTTCATAATCGATAAAGATAATAAACTACAAGTTATAAAAGTTAAACCAAATGAAATAATAAAAATTAATGTCATATTTGATTCGCCATTGTTTTTTATAGATGAATTTGATAACAATAAAAACAATGATGACGTTATAAACATTGAACTTATAAAAAAGGCAATCGCTGTAGCTATGTTATATTTTTTATAGTATTTCATTTGTTTAATGATCATATTATTTCTCATAATTATTAAATAACCTTGCTTCTATTTTAGCTATATCAATATCTTTTGTTTTGATAATTTCATCTAGTTTACCATTACTTATAAAAAGAATTTGATCAGTTGTTAAAGCTACATCTGGATCATGGGTTACGATAATTAATGTTTTATTATTTAATTTACTATTTGTAATTAGTTCGTTAAGAACAATTTTCTTATTAACTAAGTCTAATGCTCCTGTTGGCTCATCAGCAAAAATAATTTTTGATCGACCAATTAGTGATCTTGCAATTGCAACACGCTGTTTTTGTCCACCAGACAGTTTTTTTACATTCATTTTTAGTTTATCTTGAAGACCTAAAGAATTAACTATAGTGTCATACTTATTTAAATTAATTTTTGCTTTGTTATTTTTTTCAATCAGCTTGATATTTTCTTCAACTGTAAGATAGTCCACTAATTTATAATCTTGAAAAATATATGATATGTTAGTTGCCCTAAATTTTGTTAGTTTTGGTTCTTTTAAATTAGTGATATTAACCTTATTAATAACAACAGATCCCGTTGTTGGCTTTTCTAATCCTGAAATAATATTTAAAAGCGTTGATTTACCAGCTCCGCTATTTCCCATAATCCCAATACAATCACCTTCATTTATGGTAATAGTAATTTCTTGTAATATATTTTTTTTAGTAATTTTTTTAATTTGAATAATTTCCTTCATTTTATTTCTCCTTTTTTATTGACTTTAAAAAAAGAAATTACGTAGAAGTTATTTTTTGTATATACAAAATCGTGGCAGAAAAAATCAAACTAAATTCTTGTTGTTCATTAACAACACTTTTTTTATTAGAAGAAAAAGAAAACTTATCAAGGATTTGAAACTGCAAAATATTATTCTTATTAAAAAACGCAAAATTTATTAGAAATAAAAGAAATGTAAGCGGGACCATATTATATTTAAATATAAGGTCATATTTTTTAAAAATATTTGAATTAGATACTGAAATTCAGCATAAAATCCCAAATATAAATAACACTGTCAACGTTCAAATGAACATTAACAAAATAAAAGTTAAAAAACTCTTTTTAAAACTTAAATATTTATTTTTATATAATAAAAATCGTGTCGTTTGTATAATCATATTTAAAAATATAAAAGCAACTGTACAAACAAACATGAACCCAAAAAAAGATACAAAATTGCTAATTAATAAAAGCAAAAACAAATAGAAACTTTTTTTAGTCATAAAATATGCTCCTTTGAATCTACATTCTTTTTTTATACAATTTAAATTAAATAAAAGTGCACTCGTATTTTATAAAAATCGAACAAAAGTTAATTTTTAATAGGTACCAGTAATTTAAATAGAGTATATCTTAAAACCTAAACTTATACATAAAAAAAGACCTTTATATTTTAAAAGTCTTTTCTTATTTAAATTACTGTGTAAAAGTTTTTAATAAGCTTTATTTTGCTTTAATAACACTTATTTTTTATAATGTTTTAAATACATTTTCCCATCTTCACTTAAAATTCTTCCTGTTCAAGATCCTTGCTCAACTTTAGTTAACTCATCGTTGATTTTAAAAATTCTTGCATCCAAATTATCAAATGTTGATAAAATAACAGCTTCAATAATATTAGGTTCAGTTGGTGAACCATACTCTTTTTTCCCATGACTTGCCAAAATCATATGTTGTAATAATGTTAAATCAGAATTAATTTTCCCTGATTCATCTTTGGCAATGTTTAATTCTTCAGCCATTTTGTATAATTCCGCATTTCCAATACTAATATGACCTAATAGTTTACCTTCTAAACTATAATCAGTAGCTGTTTGATCTACAAGTTCAAAGATTTTTCCAATATCATGAAGAATTGCTCCACAGATTAACAAATCTCAATCAATAGCTGCATACAAATAATTTTCTCTAATTGCTAAACAATTTTTAACTAATGTATAACTATGTCAAAATAATCCCCCAGTTACATTATGGTGAATTGTCATTGCTGCTGGATAAATTAAAAATTCTTTTTCATATTTCTTAATTAATCCAATTGTCAATGCTTTGAAAGTTGGATTTGAAACTTTTTCTAATAATTCCATTAAATTAGCATATTGCTTTTCAATATTGACCGGTGCTACTACAAAGAAATCAGAATTTTGAAATCCTTTTTGTGCAACTTTCTCTTCATCTCAAATTTCATAATCTCCAATTTTCAATTGTAAAATTCCTCTAAACTCATTTGGAATGATTTCTTTAAAATAAATATAGCTATTTGGTTTAATAAGTTCACGATCTTGATCAGTTACTACTCATTTACGCGCTTCAACTCTTCCGGTTGCATCAGCTAAATGAACAATCATATAATTACTTCCGTTACTTCCAGTTGAAACAATTACTCGCTCAACCCTTGCTAGAAGTTCAACTGAATTTAATTCGGTTGAAATATCTTTAAGTTTTAACATTTCTTGCACTTCCTTTATGTTTAATTTTACATTTAAATTGTCAATAAAAAAATAAACCTTTTGGTTTATTTTTTTATTCACGAAATAATTACTTGTAAATTACCAGTAACTTTAATTGGTTCAAGTTTTCCCAAAGATATTGCTGATTCGCCTGCTTTAAAATGTTGGTCATTAATAGTTCCTGTTCCACTAATAACTGTAAACTGCAATCAACTAGCTTCTTCATCAAGAATAAATTCACTTTCTTGATCAGCATTTAGTATATAAATTGAAAATACAGAAGAAGAAAAAATCTTTTTTTCAGCATTCTGAATAATTAAACTCTTAGAATCAGGAACAATCGTACAATTAATTGAATCTTGCAAATCCAATCTTCTTGGTTGGCTTTGGTCATCTAAACGATCATAATCATATAATCTGTATGTTATATCACTTGAACGTTGCAATTCATAAACTGTTACTCCTGGAGTAATCGCGTGAATTTTACCTGTATCTACAAATAAAAAATCTCCTGGCTTAATAGATTCTTCTTTTAATAACTCTTGTCATTTTCCATTTTCAATCATTGATTCTAATTCTGCTTTTGATTGAGCAGTGTGACCATAAATAATTTTAGCATCTTTAGGACAATCTAAAATATATCAACTTTCAGGTTTTCCCAATTGTTTGTGTTTAGCCATCGCATATTGATCATCAGGATGAACTTGAACTGATAAATAATCATCAGCTGTAATAATTTTGGCCAACAACGGATATTCTCCTTGATAGTTACCAAATAAGTTTCGATTATTTTCAAATACTGTTTTCAAAGCTTGATCTTTAAATAAACCATCTGTTAGATAACTCATTCCGTTGTTATGAGCTGAAATAACTCAAGCCTCTCCAATTTTTTTATTTTCAGGAATTTCAAATCCAAAATCTTTTAACTTTGAACAACCTCAAATTTTTTCAGAAAAGAATGGCTTTAATTTAACAATTTGCATATATCTCATCTCATCCTTTGTATAGTGTTACTCCACTGGTTTTATTATATCTTTTATTTCTTCAAGATAAGCGTTCAAGTCAATAACTGATTGATTATAAGAAAATAATTCACTCTGATCACTAGCGCTACGATCAAGAATACCCATATTAGCTTTCATTGGATTAAATTTCTTAAGTTTTTCATTTGTCACATAGTTTGTTAAAGCCCCAATAACAGTAGTATTTGGCATTTTTGGAAGTTTCTTGTTATTTAATATGCTTAATACTCCCAATGCTGCTACAACACCTAATGCTGTAGATTCAACATATCCTTCAACTCCAGTAATTTGACCAGCAAAAAAGACATTTTTCTTACGCATCACTTGCAGTTTATGGTTTAAGATTTTAGGAGAATTAATATAATAATTTTTATGCATAACTCCATAACGAACAATTTCAAGATTATTCATTCCGGGCAAAGTTTTTAAAATTCGTTTTTGCTCGGGTCATTTCAAATTTGTTTGAAAACCAACAAAATTATACAAAGTATCAATTGCATTGTCTTGACGAAGTTGAACAACCGCAAAGGGAATTTCACCATTTGGCATTGGTAAATTATTTGGTGACATTGGGCCATTTAATAAAACCCTTTTACCTTGTTTTGCCATTTGTTCAATCGGTTGACATCCTCTAAAGAAAATTTCCTTTTCAAACTCTTTAGTTTTAACAACTTCAGCACTTACTAATGCGTTATGAAATTCATTAAATTGATGTTCAGTTAATGGAATACAGATGTATTCACCATCCCCGGTTTTATGGCGCGAATTTAAATAAACTTGGGAGAAATCAATTGAGGCCTTTTCAATAATTGGTGCTGAAGCATCCATAAAGTAAAGCTTTTGATTACCAATTAATCGTTGAATTTCAGCTTTTAAGTTATCAGTTGTTAATGGTCCTGAAGCAATAATAGTAATTTCATTTTCATCGTCAATTGCTAAGACATCTTCAGAAATTATTTCAATATTTGGTTCATTATTAATCATTTTTGTAATGTATTGAGAAAATTCTAAACGATCAACTGCTAAAGCATCGTCACCGGGAATTTGATTTGCATAAGCTGCTCTAATTACCAATGAATCAAAAGCTTCTAACTCTGTTTTTAAAATCCCAACAGCATTAGTTTTTGAACGACTACGAAGTGTATTTGAACATACCAATTCAGCTAGTTGGTCAGTTTTTTGAACAGGATTTGGATTTATAAATTTTGATTCATATAGTTTAACTTTAACACCGTGTTTTGCCAATTGATAAGCTGCCTCTGTTCCTGCTAATCCTGCTCCAATTATTTTGACAACTTTTCCCATAATTACCTCTTTCAATTATTGTATATAAAAAAGCACCTAAGTGCTTTTAAAATTTTGGAATTTATAATTAACTTTCTGTTAAAAATGTTTTCATCTCATTAATTTTATCAATCGAAATTGGTGAACTTCATGATTTTTTTTCTCTAATTGCAGTTCCTACATGAATTTCATTAGCAGCTTCAACAACTTTTTCAATATTGTCAAAATTAACACCGCCACCAACTAATACAGTAACTTTATTATAATCTTTTAATTCTTGTAAAATTTCAAGATTTTTATTAATATCACTACCCCCTGATGTTAAAACAGTTTCAACTCCTAGTTCTTGTAAAATATCTAAAGATTTTTTAAAGTCTACTAAGTTATCAAAGGCCTTATGAAAAGTAACTGTTTTATTACCACGTTTAGCGGTAATTTGTTTCATTCTTTCAACATTAATTTCCCCTTCTGGCGTAATAATTCCTACAACCACTCCCGCAACTTTTGTAGTTACTATAAATTCTAAATCTTGAAGCATTATTTGAAATTCTTCTTCACTATAGAAGAAATCTCTTGCTGTTGGACGCAACATAATATTTACTGGCAATTTCGAAATGTTTCCGGCAATTTCAATATCAGTATATGATGGAGTTAGTCCACCGACTTCTAAATTTTTGCAAAATTCAATTCTATCTGCTGATGATTGATTAATCATATCGATATCTTCAATACTAGCAGCTATCACTTCTAATTTCATATTTTTGTCCCCTTTCATACTATTTTATAGATATTTTCGTAATACTTCAACTTTGTCAAGTTTTTCCCAGCTAAAGTCAGCTTTACCAAAATGTCCATAAGTTGATGTTTTTAAAAAAACCGGTTTTCTCAAATCTAATTCCTTAATTAAGTTATAAACTGAAAAATCAAAGTTTTCATCTAGCGCTTTTAAAATTGATTCCTTAGCAATTTTTTCAGTACCAAATGTTTCAACAAAGATTGAAACTGGTTCAGCTACTCCAATTGCATAGCTTACTTGAATTTCTATTTTATCTGCTAGTCCTGCAGCAACTAAATTTTTCGCTGCATAACGTGCCATATACGCTGCTGAGCGATCAACTTTTGTCGAATCCTTGCCTGAAAATGCTCCTCCACCATGACGAGCATATCCTCCATAAGTATCAACAATTATTTTACGCCCAGTTAAACCTGTGTCTCCTTGGGGTCCTCCAATAACAAATCTTCCTGTTGGATTAATTAAGACTTTAAAATCCGTGTTTAAGCCAAAGTCTAAGGCCACTTTGTCCATAATATTAGATTTAATATAAGCTTTAAACTCCGCATCATTAAAATCAGCATCATGTTGAATTGACATTAAAATTGTATTAATTTTAGGATTTTCCAAATCTGTATAGTCAATTGTTACTTGAGATTTCATATCAGGTCGTGCTCATTTAAAAGTTTTTTGCTTGCGCAATTTTGATGCTGTATAAACCAATTCATGCGCAATGGTAATTGCTAAGGGCAAATAAGTTTTTGATTCGTTTGTTGCATATCCAAACATAATTCCTTGGTCTCCGGCACCAATCAGTTGTTCAGTTAAATCAATTCCTAATGCAATATCATGAGATTGCTCTTCAATTCGCAGCTCAATTCTGCATGTCTCAGCATTGATTCCATAATCATCGTTGTTGTATCCAATTTTTCTCAAAACGTCACGCGCAACTTTTTCATAATCAACAATTGCCGTTGTTGATATTTGTCCTCCAATTAATAAATAATTAGTTGTTGCAAAAGTTTCACATGCAACTTTTGCATTAGGGTCTTGTTTTAAAACTTCATCTAAAATTGCGTCTGATATTTGATCGCAAATTTTATCTGGATGCCCTTCAGACACACTTTCACTAGTAAATAAATTTCTCATATTTCTCTATTTTTCCTTTTACGTTAATGCGTATTTTCATACTATATTATTATACCTTAACCTAAAATAACTAACTATAGAATTAGTTTGAATTAGTATTTTGCCAATCACTATAAAGCAATAAAAAAGCTATTTTCATAGCCTTTTAATATTTTATTCTAATAATAGAGACAGCGTTATTGGTTACATTATCAATTTTTATAACCGCTCCAGTTAAACTACTTGGACCTTTGGCTGGCTCAAAACGAGTAGGCAGGCCAGTTTTTTCTTTTCATATAACGGGTTCTGGTTCCGCTCCAATAATTGAATTAATTGCTCCTGTCATTCCTAAATCAGTTATATAAGCAGTACCTTTAGGTAACAGGCGTTCATCAGCTGTTTGAACGTGCGTATGAGTTCCTACGAAACCAGTAATAATACCATCATAGTTCCAAGCAAAAGCCAACTTTTCAGCGCTGGCTTCAGCATGAAAATCAACTAGTAAAATATCATATTGTAAATTTAAGTCCAGGAATTGATCCATTGCTTCATAAGTACTATTTGCCTTATCCATAAATGTAGTTCCCATCAAATTCAAAACACAAACTCTCTTATTTTGTTTTTCAACAATAACATACCCGTTTCCAGGAGTATAAGCGCTCATATTAAGTGGTTTTAATAAATCAGGAGTTTGATCAATGTATTCTAAAACTTGCTTGTGCTTAAAAATATGATTTCCACTTGTGATAACATCAACACCTAAATTTTTATAAAAATGATAATGTTCCTTCAAAAGCGATTTGCCATGTGAAGTGTTCTCACCATTTACTACAATAAAATCAATCTTATGATCTGCTACAATTTTAGCAATATTCATTTCAAAACATTCTCTTCCTGATCTGGCATAAACATCCCCAATCATTAATATATTCATTATATAATTTTCTCCAATTTCTCAATAATTTTTTTAACCTCTTCATTTTCAGATTGACTCGCTGATTTAACAATTTCCTGGATCATATTTACTTGTTGGTGCAATCTTAATTTTTCTTCAAATTCGTATAAAAGTTTAGTTGTTTTGGTGATTGAGTCATGAACAGCTGCTCGAGATACATTTAATTCTAAGGCAATTTCTTGTAGGGACAAATCTTCTTCATTATATAATTCAAAATAGTCTATTTGTTTTGAAGTTAATAAATTTTTATACAAACGAAATAACACTGATAACTCCACTTTATTGTTTAATCCATTTGTCATGTTTGTCATATTATTCCTCTATTCTTCGGTTTCTTCCATAAATCCTGCGACCAATCCATAGATATATTTTTCCAAATCAAATTCAATAATATCATCGACTTGCTCTCCAATACCCATTAATTTAACTGGGATATTTAACTGGTCTTTAATAGCTAAAGCAATTCCACCCTTGCTGGTTCCATCCATTTTTGTTAACACGATTCCACTTACTTTTGTAACTTCACCAAATTGTTGTGCTTGAATAACTCCATTTTGGCCAGTTGTTGCATCAATCACTAATAATAATTCATGCGGTGCTGCCTTATCAAAACGATGCACAATTTGATGCATTTTTTCAAGTTCCTTCATTAAGTTTACTTTATTTTGTAAACGACCAGCAGTATCAATTAATAGCAAATCATACTTACCAACCTGTGCTTGCTCAATTGCATCAAAAATAACACTAGAAGGATCTTGATGAGCCTTTTTACCTTTAATTAAGTCAACTTTATTATCTAAGCGAGTTTTAACTCATTCTTCTAATTGTTCAACTGCTCCGGCCCTAAAAGTATCGCCAGCAGCAATTAAAACCTTATAACCTTGTTCAGCATAAAAGTTAGCAATTTTAGACAGTGAAGTTGTTTTTCCAGTTCCATTAACCCCAACAACCATAAAAATATTTAAGCGACCTTCAACAAAATTTAAATAATATGGCTTTTTATCTTTGTCTAAATATGCTTCATAAAGTTCTTCAATTAACAGCTCTTTAATTTCATTAAAATCGGTAGTTTTTTTAACACGCTTTTGCATTGCTTTTGAAATTTGCAAAACCATTTTCATTCCCATATCAGTTTTAATTAGCACTTCTTCTAGATCTTCAAAAAACTCATCATCAGCTTCCTTATATTTCTTTGATAATTTTTTAATATCTTTAGAAAAATCTAATGCTGATTTCAACATTGCTTTTTCAGCTTTTTCTTTTTTAACGGCCTCTTTTTGCTTTCTTTTTAAATCTCTTTGAGTTTTTTTTAAAGCTTTTTTAGTTGGAGAAAAACGTGGCTCATTAAATTGAGTTTCCTCAAATTCAGCCGGTTTATTGCTAGAATCTTGAACTTCCAAAACTAAATTAGATGAATTTTCATCCAATTGATATGTTGGAGCTGTATCTAAAATAATTGAATCATATGAAGGAGTTATTTCAGTAACCGTTTCCTTATCTAAAATTGATTTTGGTTTAGCTGGACAAATTACTTTTTTCGGTGGTATGCCAAATTCTGGAGTTGGCGGTTCACATTCTTCAATATGTGGTGGTTTTTTAATTTCACTTTCATCTGATAAGCTTTTCACTTTTTTTTCAATTGCTTGCTTATCCAATTTATCGTCAACAATATTATCTTTTTTAGAAACTTTTTCTTTCAACTTTGATCAAAATCCCATAAAACATCCTCTTTCGCTATTTGTTATATTATACCAAATCTATCTATAATTAATTGCTGCCTATTTTGGCAAATAAAAAGAACCCAATGGTTCAGTTTATTTTAAAAAAATGTTTCTCTTGATCTTTCTTTTATTTCAGTTGAAGTAATAAAAGGAATTCTTGTTGTATATCCTTTTTTAGCAGCAACAATTTTATAAGATGGCCAAGTATTAACTTTTTCATTTCAAGTTGTTACTAAATCATTATAATTTGATCTTGCAGCTGTAATTTCTCTTTGTAAATAACTATTTTGTTGCATAGCATTCATAATAGTATCTTGTGATTTTAATTGTGGATAGTTTTCAAACGCCAAATTAATATTACGCTGATTCACATCAAGCTGTTTTGAAAGCTCGTTTCTCTCTGCGTCAGAATGATTTCCTGAACGTTGCTTTGCAATTTCAATAAAAGTTGATTTGTCCAAATCAACAGAACGGTTAACTAAATTAACAACATCACTTAAAATGATAACTTTTTGCTCCATAATTGAATCAATTTCTGAAGCAGCTCCGTTAATTCGCTGTTGTAATTGACTTAAATAATTTCTTGCCTTAACCTTTTTCATTAAAAAAACTAACCCTGGAATGATAAACAATACTCATAAAATAATTTCAAATACTAATGACCCAGTTCCAACTTCCATTTTAAGTTGTTTATTAATAACATTAATATCACGTCCCTCTTGATTAATTGGACCTGTTAACTCATCTAATTCATTTGCCATTTTTATAATCTCCTTTGATTGTTATTTTGATTATACAATTATTTTTCAAGACATAAAGTCTTGTTTAAGTATTCATATATATTTTCACTACTATTATCATTTTTAATAACTGACACTCGTTTATTGTAGAGACGAACTTGCTGAGGATTAATCCCAAACTGATTGGCTGATTGCTCATCATTGCTATCGTTAATCTTTAGAGCTTTAATATAATCGGCACGTTTTAAATTTGGTATCGTTTTAATAACAATATTTTGAGCATTTGAAACAGAAATGTATTCAACTCATGGTACTGGAACATTATGTAAAAATCCGTCTCTTCCAAACATTGGAACGTATTCCACTCGTTGATAAGTTTCATACCCACTAACATGAGCTTCAATTTCTTGACCGTTTTCAGTGGTTTCCACAACTTGAGTTTTAATAATTGCATTGACATCACTTGCAATCACTTTTTTAAGTTCATTCTCATGTCCGTATGCTAAAACTTCTAGTTCCCAACTAGACATTTGATCTCCAAATTTGAAATCATATTTATCATCAACTCCTAATTGCTGGTATAAAGGAACTGCTAGCAATGGTGCTAATGCAAAATAAACATCTTTAAAAAATTGAGTGTTAAAATCAATAAAAGTTTTTTTGGTATAATTATAGTCATAAGAAATATAGCGCTCGGGATAAGTTGCTAGATCTTTTTCCATTAGTGGGCTGAAAAGATAATTTAAGTTATCATGTTTATTTCATGAAAAATGATCACCATAGCCATCATCTTGATTTTTAATTAAATTCAACAATTGTTGTTGCGCTAAAGCACTAAATAATAGTCGAAATTCAATTTCATGATTTCTATCCAAAGCATTGAACATTACTTCAAACTCCTTATTAGCCATAACATTAAAATTTGATCCCTTCAAAGAAGCTGAGGCAGCTGCTTTGTCAATTTTTTTAGCACGTTTTTCAATAAACTTTTGATAGCTTTTGTTATTTTCAGAATCAACTTTTTTACTAGGAACTCTAGAAAATTTCAAATTTGGGGCTGCATCATTTGCAAAAATCAGCTCACTATCGACATAATAATTTGGGCAGGGTTTAACAACCGAAGCAAACAGCGTTTGGGTTCTCATTTGTGAAACCATCTTACCCTGAGAATCGCGAACTCGTTCTGTGTAAGTGATTACCAAAGATCCAGTGTATGTTTTATTAATGATCTTTTTTTCCAAAGTTTTTAAAATTAAAAAAGGATTTTGACCGATTGTTCCTGATTGGGCAAAAATTACACTGGTATCAGAATATTTTGAATAATCTTCTAGACCTCGGTTAAGAAATTGCTGCAAACGGTTTTCTGTTAAATATGAATCAAATACAATTGATGGTAAAGTTTTACTAAATATTTTTGTAGTATCATCAAATTCAAATAGCGAATTTAAATTGGCCATTTGAATTCAAGCTTCATCTTCAAATTGTTGCTTTTCAGTATCAAGCTTTTGACGTTCAATACTATGATTTTGAATTTTAGGATTAATCCTTCTTTTAATTATCCTTCAAAATACAAAAATTAAACTAAATCCGACACAACTCCCAATCACAACTCCTGAAATAACTCCAAGAGATCAAGTTTGTCAATTTACAATTCCAAAAATGAAGCCAACAATGCCTGTAATCAATAGTAAAATATTCAAAATTGTCAGTAGTGATTTTTGCTTGCGAAGCTTAGATATTAAACTGTCCAATTGAGAAATTTTTAAAAGCAGCTTATTAATTTTTCCGACTGTTTCGCGATTAGCTTGAATATCAATCCGTGAAGTCTTAACCAAATTTTCAAAATAATTTTCAATATTATTATTCGCTTGTTCTTGATACTGAGATCGATAAGAATTAACTGGATCTTCGATTTCTTGATACTTACTCATTGCTTCACCTATTCTTTCATATTACAAATATTTTACCTTGTTAAGCCAAAAAAGTTCTTGGGATTTAAAAACAAAAAAAATTAAACCGTAGTTTAATTTCAAAGTTCTCTATGTTTAACAATTATTTTTCTAAAACTGCTGTAAAACTCATTTGTTCTTCGATCAATTCTTGAATTTGTGAAGCATCTTCAAATTTTCCTGTTCGTACAAAAGTAACAATTTCTTGGACATTTAATAAGTGGTCTCCTGCTCTTTCCAAGTTTTTAACCTGCTTCATTGCTTCCCCAATTTCTTCAGCTTCCTCATTTGCTTCAACTTTACGCAAAATTTTAATTAGATATTTATAAACTTCTTGAAATTCATTATTCAATGATTGTTCGAGTTTATAAACAACTTTCGCATTATCAATTGAGTAAGCTTCAAAAATTATTGAAATTGCATCTAACATGTCAATAATGATTTGAAACATTTTAATAATTGAATTTGTATACTTTTTAGTCGGTTTATACTGAACATAAAACTTGGTAATTTTTTTGGCATAATCTGCAATTCGTTCAATTTCACGAGAAATTAAAATTCCTCCAACTGCTAGACGTAAATCTTTGGCAACCAATTGCTGTTTAGCAATTTTTCACAATGCTGTTGATGTAAATTCATTTTGCATATTATCAATAATTTTGTCATGATCTAAAATCATTTCAGCAGAATTTGGATCCCCACTTTTGATAACTTCAAAAGCTTCAGCATATTGGACTTTTGTTTCTAAGATCATATCTTCAATACTTTCTCTTAACTGTTTTAAATCACGGTCTAATATTTTATTATATGACATATAAACTCCTCCTATCCATATCTTCCTGAAATATAATCTTCAGTTCTTTCATCTTTTGGATTAGTGAATAAACGCTTTGTTGTCGAATATTCCACTAGCTCACCTTTTAAGAAATAACCCGTCATATCACTAATTCTTGTAGCTTGTTGCAATGAATGGGTTACCATAACAATAGTATATTCCTTTTTAAGTTCCAATACTAATTCTTCTACTTTTAAAGTTGCAATTGGATCCAATGCTGAAGTGGGTTCATCCATTAATAAAATTTTTGGATGCATTGCAATTGCTCGGGCAATACACAAACGTTGTTGTTGTCCACCACTCAATCCTAATGCTGGAGAACTAAGGATATCTTTGACCTCTTCTCAAAGTGCCGCTTTTGTTAATGAATCCTCAACAATTTGATCTAACATTTTCTTATTGCGAACTCCTTGTGTTTTTGGACCATAGGCAATATTTTCATAAATTGATAATGGAAAAGGATTCGCTTTTTGGAAAACCATTCCAACTTCAGTTCTCAGCTTGGCAACATCAATTCCCGGTTCATAAATATCTTGATCAAAAACTTTAATTTCTCCACCAATCATTGATCCATCAACTAAATCATTCATTCGGTTAATTGAACGAAGTAATGTTGATTTACCACATCCTGAAGGTCCAATAAAAGTGGTAATTGAATTTTCCTTAATGTTCATATTAATGCCAAATAATGCTTGCTTTTTTCCTTTGTTGTAAAAAAAATCAAAATCTTTAATTTTAATAACATCATCACGCTTTGACAAAGCAATTGGGCGCTTTCTTTCTGGAGTTGTAACTGCTAAAGTTTGATCAAACATTTCTGTAGCATTATCTTTCATTATGATTTTTCTCCTTTTTTCAATTTTTTATATGCTTTTCTGCGAGCTCTTCATTTGGTTCATTTTTCCTTAACAACACTTGGTTTCAATCGATTGATAAATACAATATAAACAGCCTTAACCTTATTAAATTTACGTCCCAATGATATTTTATAGTCATAATGTTTCACTGCAGAAATTTGACCCCGAATAATTAAAACTAACGGTGTTCTCTTGGCCCCTGTTACAAGAGCTGAAACACGTCCACTAGTAAAATTCAATGTCAATACTAAAACAATTGTCATTAATGACATTAAATAAGCGATTGCTTCTCCACGACCTGGTCCAGCTTCAGCTGATAACATATAGATTCCCGTAGTCAATGTAGCTCCACTCGATAAGAAACCTTCTGTTGGCAATTGCATAGCAGTTCCCAACGTTAAGTAAACTGGAGCGGATTCACCAATAATTCTAGCCATTGCCAAAATTGTTCCAGTAATAATTCCTTCCATTGCATTTGGTAAAACAATTTTAAATAATCTTTTTACTTTTGACATTCCTAAAGCAGCTCCAGCTTCACGATACGAGGATGGCACTGATGTTAAAGCATCTTCAAAATTTGAAATCAACATTGGCAAAACTACAATTGTCATTGTCAACGCTGCTGCCAAAATACTAAAGGGAATTTTCATTCAAACAATAAATACTGACAACCCAAATATTCCAAATACAATTGATGGCGTTGACGCCAATAACCCAATTGAAAATCTTAAAGTTTTAACAACTTTGGAATTTGAACGAGAGTATTCAGATAAATAAATTGCTGCACCTAAAGCAAGCGGCACTGCAAACACTAATGTTGCAAGAATTAGCATTACTGTTGTTAACAAAGCTGCTAATATTCCAGCTTGGCCATTAATAGATAGAAACGCATCTGAATAGACCAATCCACCCAATCCACGAATTGCAACCGTTCCTAATATTCAAAAAGTAAATGAAATAACGAGAGCTGTTGAAAGTCACATTGCAATCATTAGCGATCCTGAATACATTTTTTTGCATATTTTATTTTCCGAACGGTTATTGACAATTTCAATAAGTTCATATGACGAGTACTTACGATAATTACGATAAGCCTTAGAAGTTTTTCCAGCCGCAACCATTTTTTCTTCTTGTTTGGCACGACGATTACGTTTTCAGTTATCAATATTAGAAATTATTAGAATTGATAAATTAATTACAAACACTAAAATAAATAAGAACAGTCCAATTGCGTATAATGCTGATTCATGAAGTTGACCCTTATTTTCTAACATTTCCAACCCAATGGTTGCTGCTAAAGTCCTAATTGATGAAAATAAGAAGCCAATAATTCCGTCAGTAGTATTAAAGCCTCCAGTTGAATTACCAGCAATCATCATAATTGCCATTGTTTCTCCAATTACTCGACTCATTCCCATAATGATTGCCGAAATAATTTTTGCTCATGCAGACTTTCTAACAATTGAAAATGTTGTTTTTTCTTTTGAAATTCCTAATCCTAATGATCCAAATCTGTATCCCTCAGGAACTGCTTGCACGGCATTGTAACTTAGACTTACCATTGTTGGAATCGCCATAAAGGCCATCGTTAATCCTGCCACCATTAAATTGTCATTTGAAGGCGCTCCCATTAAACGGAATAATGCTCCCACATGTTCTCTGGCAAATAAACCAAATACAACTGATGGAATTCCTGCTAATAGTTTAACGATTGTCATTACAATTTTTTGATACTTTTTTGATAAATATTCAGAAATAAACAGTGTTGAAAAAATTGTAATCGGAATAGCGAATACCATTGCTACTAAAAGTAGCATAATTGTCATTAAAATGATTGTCCCTATTCCAAAAATATTGTTTTCAGGATCTCATTTGCCTTTAAAAATAAAATCTCAAAAATTTGTATTTTGAAATAATTTTGAAGACTTTAAGGCTACAAAACCTACCAAAATTAACAAAATAATTGCGACAACTGCTGTGAAAGTATAAACAAATGTTTGTGTTACTCTACCAGCAAATGGTGTTTTAGTGCGGGGATTTTTTCGTTTTCCTGAAATCGAGAGATTGTTATCAGGGAGCTTCGTTGTTTCCGTCATCTGGTCCTCTTTCTATAAAAATATATAAATTATTTCTTTTCATTCAATAAGACATTTTCATTTTGCTCAATTGGTTGCGATTTTAAAACTTTGATTAAATATTCATGTTCATAAATATCTTCAACATCCTTAGAATTTGACATCCAATACATAAAGTTGGCAATTATTTTTAACTCTGCTTCTGTGTAAGAACTTTTGAATAATCCAATAAAAGGTCGATATAATGGATAGCGTTCTCAATTATTTTGATTAGTATCTGCAATATTATATTCTTCCCCGTCTTTGGCAATTATTGCAGTTTTAAGGTTAGAAAATTTTTGATGATCTCGAGTATTAATTGCATAATTCATTGATAAATATCCAAATGATCCTGCTGAGTAATTTATTTGAGAAAAGATTGCTCCATTTGAATTATAGGCATGCGATGCCGCTCCCGGAGTTACTTGATTATTTGTAATAGTTTGAAATGATGAACGCGTTCCTGAACCCGGAGTTGTTGTATAAGGAATGATTTTCTTTGACGAAACTTTTTTTGCTTTTGCCATCAAATCTTCTTTGGTTTCTGATTCTTTTTCATTTTCAGCCAATCAGTAAGCTAGATCTTGTCATGTTCATAAAGTATTTGGAGAATCGTTTTCGTAAATTCTTTTTAAAATTTCAATTGCTTGGGAATCTAGCTTTGGCAAGACTTCACTTTGCTTGTCTTCAAAGGTTTGCACTGAATCAATCACAAATTTTAGATGACCAACAAATGGCTCAAAATTTAAATCCTTAATGTTATAAATAAAAACAATTGAATCGTGTGCAAAAGTTACATAGTGCATATTTTCTTTATCATTTTCAATTTTTTCACGTTTATTAACTAAATAATTATAATATCCTTCTTGCGATTTATCTTTTTCTTCATTATTTAAGAAGAAACTTGAATTATCATTAATTAAATTATAATCCTCAAATGTCTTATCCGATGACGGAACCGCTTTTGAAATAAAACCAGCCTTGTAAACACCATTTTTAACATTGGTAATTCCTGATCCCGATCCAGTCGAACTATATGAAAATTTTGTTTTATTATTTTTTTTATATTGATTAGTTAGTCGTTGCATAAGCGGATCAACTGACGCTGAACCTCCAATGCTAATTGAATTACTTGGTGCTACAAATGTCCAGACTCATAATCCAATAATTGTACCTAAAAAAGCCACAATCACTAAAAATATTTTCTTACTCATGTCTGTTCTCCTGTAGTTTCATACATTTTAATTATATCAAAAATATGTAATTTTATACTTTTAAGAAATAAAAACTAAGCACTTGCTTAGTCCTCTTTTGATACCATTTCCTTAGCATCAACAAGCTTAATTTTAACAATTTTTGTAATTCCCTTAGTTTCCATGGTCACTCCAAATAGAATGTCACAATTTTCCATTGTTCCTTCACGGTGGGTAACAACGATAAACTGAGTTTCACTTGTAAATAATTTAATATAACGAGCAAAACGCTCAACGTTTGCTGGATCTAAAGGGGCTTCAGCCTCATCTAAAATAACTAATGGAAGTGGTCTAACTTTTAAAATTGAAAATAGTACTGATAAAGCAACTAATGATTTTTCTCCACCCGATAACAAGTTCAAGTTGCTAATTTTTTTACCGGGAGGATTAACTTTAATATCAATTCCCGTTTCTAAAATATTTTCTGGATCCGTATAAATTAACTCTGCAGTTCCTCCGCCAAACAACTTAGCAAAGGCTTCTGGTAATGCAGCGTTAACATCATCAACAACTTTCTTGAATTGTGTTTCCATCGCTATATCAATATCCATAATAATACTTTGCAGTTTTTCAGCTGCTTCACGAATTTCTTTGACTTGCAAATCATAATAGTCAAAACGCTCTTTCTCAACTTTATATTCTTCAATTGCATCAATATTAATATTACCAATATCTTTTAATTCTGATGCCAAAACTAAAATTCTTTCACGAGCATATTGCTCATTTTCAATAGCATCAGTTTCCATTTCCAATGCGGCTTCTTCAGTTAATCCGTAACCTTCAGCTAAACGTTTTAGAATTGCAATGTAACGCTCTTGTAAGGCGCTTAGCTCTGAACTAACAGCCGCTGATTGATCTTTTAAATGATCTAATTCTGCACGCTTTCCAGAATTTTGCTCATTTAATTCACGTTGGCGATCAACATATTTATTACGAGAAGTTGACAATAAATTTAGACGTGTTTGTATTTCATCACGTTCATTTTCTAATTTAGCAATTTGTCTTGAAAATTTAATTGATTCAGATTCGTTAGAATCGTCTTGATTATTTCCCAACAAGTCATTGCCCGTTAAAATTCGATAATCTTCTGAAAGCTCATTAGTTTTCACTCTGTATTGTTCAATATTTTGTTTAGCATTTCTAATAATTGCTTGATTATCATTCAAGTTATCTCGTAATTGATCACGCTGTAATTTTAAATCATTCAATTCGCGAGTTTTTTCAATTTCCTTAGCATCTAATCTCACTAAAGTTTGCTCTAATTCTTCAGAATTTGATTGTGTTTGAGATTGACTACTAAAAATATTTTGGCTTCTAGTTTTTCCCCCAACGATTGCTCCGTGAGGTAAAATTCTATCACCTTCTAAAGTTACAATATTGAAACGGTAATTAATATTTTTTGCTAAAGCAGTTGCTGAATCATAAGTATCAACAACAATAATTGTACCTAAAGCATAGTCCAGCGCTGTTTGGTATTTTGCTTCAATTGCTACTAGCTCATTAGCAATACCAATAAAACCACGAGCATTTTCAATTGCTGCTCTTTGTGCTCCCTGAATTACTGAAGGATTTAAAGAATCCAAAGGTAAAAATGTACAACGCCCAGCATTATTACGTTTTAAAAATTCAACAGCCTTTTTAACATCAACGTTTGATTTCATAACAACTGAATTCATTGATGCTCCGGCAACAACAGAAATCGCTGTTTGGTATGCCTGCTCAACTTTAACTAAGCTTAATAAAGTTCCAACTACTCCTCCAATATTACTTGCGTGTTTAATAACATTATCGGCTCCCTGATTAGCTCCATATTGAGTTGATTGACGCTGATTTTCGTTATGTTCTTTTTGAATTTGAATACGACTGATATTTTTTCTAATTGTCTCAATTTCATCATAAATATCATTATATTTTGATGATAAGTAATCATATTGCTCTTTTAATTCATTGATTTGTGCTTCTAGTCTAAAAGCCTTATCTTTTTCAGAAGACAATTGAACTCTTGTTTCTTCAAATTGCTTTTTAATCTGAATCGCTTTAAATTCATCAGCATCCTTTGTATCAATTTTTGAAGCCTCACGTGCCTCAACTTCTTGTTTCTTAACTTTTAAATTTCCAATGCGTTGAATAATTTCTTGAAATTTATTATTTAGCTGACTAATTTCCATTTCTGATGAAGATGAATCATTCACCATTAAATCAAATTCTTCTTGTGATAAATTAATTTCATTTGACAAAGTTTTAATTTTTTCTTGAAATACGCTACGTTGAGAACTCAAATCTTGAATACGTTCTTTAATTGTTTTAATGTCTTTTACTAGAATTGAAATTTCAATTGATTGTAATTCCTTAATTTTTTCTTTGTATAATTCTGCTTTTTTAGCTTGTTTTTCTAAAGAAGGTAAGCGACGGCCAATTTCAGAAGTAATATCCTCCAAACGATTTAAATTTTCTTGAGTTCTAATTAACTTAATCAAAGTTTCCTTTTTACGTTTTTTGTATTTAGCAACTCCAGCAGCATCATCAAAAATTTCACGACGAGCTTCAGGTTTGGCTTCTGCAAAATTAGAAATCGTTCCTTGAGAAATAATTGCCAAACTTGACTTTGTTAATCCAGATTCTAAAGCAATATCTTGAATATCACGAGTTTTTACTCTTTGTCCATTAATATAGTATTCATTTTCACGGGTCTTTTTAACAAATTTACGTGTAATTTCTACAATTTCAGTATCAACTGTTGAAAAAATATTTTTTTGATTGTCAAATACCAAAGTAACTTCAGCAAAATCCGCTGCTTTACGATCTGAACTTCCCGAAAAAACAAAATCATCAGTTTTTGAACCACGCAATGATTTTGCTGATTGTTCAGCAAGTGTTCATTTTATTGCATCAGTAATATTTGACTTACCAGATCCATTTGGCCCTACTACTCCGATCATATCATGAGTAAAATCTAATGTAGTTGGATCTGCAAATGACTTAAATCCGTGTGCTCTAATTTGTCGTAAAAATAACATGTAAAATCTCCTATACTTAGTCAAATAAAATTTAACTTATTGGTCTAATTATACCAAAACAATATTGCTTATAAGGAAATTTGAATAAAAAAAGACAAAGGTTAATCCTTTGCTTTTAGTGCTCTTTATCTTTTTTTAAGGCTTTATTAAATGCCTCAAAAACAATTTTCTCTAAATTACTATTTTCAAAAACTTTAATTCCTTCAATTGTTACTCCATTTGGTACACATATTTCACCAATTATTGCTTCTGGGGTTTTTGAAGATTTTTTTAAATTAGCAATTGTTCCTTCAAATGATCCAATTATAGTTCGTAAAGCTGTTTGATATTCTAAACCTGATTTAACTGCGGCGTCTACAAATGCTTTTAAGAAAAATAAAATATAGGCTGGAGTACATCCACCACTAATTGTAAATTCAGAAAAAATATCTTCATTAATTTTTTCAACGCTTCCACAATTGCTGAAAATATCAAAAACTTCGTCAATGCTTTTTTCACCATAGTGATTGGCACAAATTCCTGTCACAGATTTCGTAATATCGGCGTTAATATTTGGCATAATTCGAACAATTTTCAACTTTGGATGCCTTCCGAAAGCTTCAGTAATCTTATCTGCAGAAATTCCACTCAGCATTGAAACGATTGTTACATTAGTTAAATTAAATTGATCCAAAACAATTGCAATTTCTTTTAGTTGTGCTGGACGAACTCCCAAAACAATTACTTCGATACCCTCGTTTTGTAAATCTTCTAAGTTAACTAACGGTTTTACATTTAATTCTTGAGCTTTAGCAACTGTAGATTCACGATTATTAATATAAATTTCATATTTCTTATTGCTTGTCGATTTAGTAATTCCCTTAATCAAACTACCAGCCATATGCCCAACTCCAATAAATAAAATTTTCATAATACTCCTTTTAAGGTTAGCCTTTTTTCATTTTTAGTAAACAATCCTTAGCTGCATTTTGTTCAGCTTCCTGCTTTGAAAATCCTTTTCCAAAACCAAATTTTTGACCTGATAAATTAACTGAAACTGTATATTCAGTACGATTATCTTTTTCAATATGACGTTCTTTTTCAACAATGTATTTTAGATCACAGCGATTATCAGCTTGCAATAATTCTTGCAATTCAGATTTGTGATCTTTAACTTGTTTAATAAAATCTGGACGTGAAATATATTCAAATAAAGTTGCTGTTAATCATTCTAACAAAACCTTTTCACCTTGATCCAAATAAATAGCTGCTGTAAATGCTTCAAAAACATCTGCCAAAATTGAATCTTTATCATAACCCTTTGAATTTATTTCTCCTTGACCCAAACGAATAATTCTTCCCAAGTTAATTTCTCGAGCAACTGTCGCAAGCGATTCTTCCCGAACAACATTTGAACGATTCTTTGTCAAAATTCCTTCTGCACTTTTGGGATGATTTAGAAAAAAATATTTACTAACATACATTTGTAAAATTGCGTCTCCCAAAAATTCCAATCTTTGATAAGTATATTTTAAATGACTTTCATTAGCATAAGAATTATGTGTAACTGCTTCTTCATACAAACGATTATTTTTGGGTATAATTTTAAACCTTAGTAAAAACTCTTGAATTGTCATAAATTACTCAGCCATACCCTTTTTCATTTTTGTTAAAACATCATTTTCTACGGCTTCCAAAGTCATTCTTAAAGTTGCCTTAAAAGATTGGACATCACTTGAACCATGAGATTTAAAAATAATTCCGTTGACTCCAATTAAAATTGCTCCAGCGTAATTTTTATAATCAAAACGATTTCCAAACTCTTTAAAAGCCTTTTTTAAAGCCAAAGCATGCAATTTGCGATACAAATTTTTTGTTAAAGATTCTTTAATTCCCCTTAAAATATTTTTACCCATTCCTTCCATTGCTTTCAATGCAATGTTTCCTGAATATCCGTCTGCTACTAAAACCTCAACAACTCCTGTTGTCATTTCTCTTGACTCAATATTTCCGACAAAGTTTAAACTTTTATCAGCTTTTAATAACTGATAAGCTTCTTTTTGCAAGTCCCGTCCTTTTGATGCTTCTTCTCCAATATTCATTAAACCAATTCGGGGACTTTTAACTCCTTGAACTTCACGAGAATATATTGAGGCCATTTTTGCGTAACCTAATAAATCCTCGGCCGTATTTTCAACATTTGCTCCAACATCTAACATTAATGTTGTTACTCCTGGAGTCAAGGTTGGCATTGTTGGCATGAACCCAGGTCGAGTAACACCTTCAAATTCTCCTAAAATAAAATGTGCTCCAGCAATAAATGCTGCTGAATTTCCTCCAGTTAACATTGCGTCTACTTTTTGCTCTTTAACGAGTTCCAATGCTCTAACAAGTGAAGCATCTTTTTTACGACGAACATCCATAATCGATCCATCCATATCAATTATTTCTGTTGTTGCTAAAATTTCGTATTGTGAATCATCTAATCCACCATTATTTACAAGAGCTTGCTTAATTTCTTGCTCATTTCCAATAAAAATTAATTTTAAGTTAGTTTTAGTCTTTAAGAACTCAACAGCTGCTTGAATAGCAACAGTTGCTCCCTTATCTGAACCCATTACGTCAAATGCAATTTTGTACATACAAAGACCTTCTTTCTTTTTATTTAATTATATATTAAAACCCCTAAAAAATTAGGGGTTTTAATATTATTCAATTCCAATAATGAAGCTATAAATTTTTTGACCACCTTCAACAATTTCATACTCAACATCAAAGTTTTCATCAAGATATTTTCTAAGTTCACTTACGCTCTTTGCATCAGCATCTTGACCAATAAAAATTGTCAAAATTTCGGTTTTTGATGTAATACATTTACCAAGTTCTTTTTCAAATAAAGCTTTAAGAGTTAAAGCAGTTCCAACAATTTTTCCATCAACAATTGCCATTTGAGAGCTTTTTTTAACTTTTATTCCGTCAACTACAGAATCTTTAGCAGCTCTTGAAACACTAAATGAAGTTACATTTTTAATTGCTTTTGATAGTGCTGTACTATTTCTAATTGATGAAGCACTTGGATCAAAACTTAAAGCCGATGCCATTCCCTGTTGAATTGTTTTAGTTGGAATAACATAAATTTTAGATTTAGTTTCTTCTTTTTCTGCTTGTTTAGCAGTTAATAGAACGTTGCTATTATTTGGCATAATAAACACAGTTTTAGCATCAACTTCTTCAATTGCTTTAATGAAATCATTTGTTGAAGGATTCATTTTTGATCCTCCATTAATTGCCAAATCAACTCCTAGTTCATTTTCAAAATAACGCTTCATTTCTTCAGATGAAACAACTGCAATAGTTGCAACCGCATTTTTAAGATTACGCTCAATTTTAATACTTGTTGTTTCTTTTCATGACTTATTAACGTTTGGATTTCCACCTTGCACCTGCTTGTCAGCCTGTAAATTCATATTTTCAACTTTAACAGTTTTAAAATCTCCATACTGTTGTAAAAACATCAAAACTTGTCCCGGAGATAATGCATGAGTATGCACTTTTAAAATTTCTTCATCAATAACAACAACCATAGATGTATTTCCATAAACTTGTAGTTGATCACGAATAGTATTAATTTGCAATTTATCAATCCACTCCGGATTTAAAATAATTACTCCTTCAGTACAATATCCAAATTCGCCTTCAATATCCATTTCGATATTTCCACCTTCATTTGTCTCCAATTTTGAAAGACGCTCAACAATTTCACCAGTTTGAACTACGCTGTTCATTCCTTCTAAAAATTTAACTAATCCATAAGCTCCTGAGTCAACAACTCCTACATCTTTTAAAGCTTGCAAAAGATTGGGAGTATTTTCAAGTGAAACGTTACCAGCCTCAATAATTTGATTTCAAAAATCCTTTAAATCGATTGCTGGATCAATTTGATCAGCTGCCTCACTAATTTCACGAATCACTGTTAAAATTGTTCCCTCAACAGGCTTCATAACTGCCTTGTAAGCAATTTCTTTGGCTTCTCTAAAACCATTCTGTCATTCTTCAACATTTAGTTCAGTTGAATCTTGCATTCCTCTTGATAGTCCCTTAATAATTTGTGAAAAGATAACCCCTGAGTTACCTCTTGCTCCCATAATAAGTCCTCTTGAAAAAGCCGATAAATAAGACCCGATAGTTTCATAGTGATTATCTTTAACATCATCATATCCATTATTGGCTGTCAAATTCATGTTAGTCCCTGTATCTCCATCTGGTACTGGGAAAACATTTAACTTGTCAATATGAGGATAATTGTTATACAAGTTGTTGACACCGCTTACAATCATATTCATCAATAAATTTATTTTTTCCATTTTTTCTTCACCTAAATATTTTATTTTATTTTTTTACAAACTAAAATTACATTAAATCATCTATGGCAACATCGACCATATACTTAACAGTAAATTTTGAAATTTTTTCTAACTCATACTTTACACGAATTTGAATTTCGTTCATTACATCTCTAATGTTAACTCCTTGAATTAAAACCACATGGATTCTAAAACGTGTTACGTTGTCTGTGTTTGTGAATTCAATGGCATTATCAATTTCACGAGAAGCAAGCTCTGAAGTGTTCTCTGCATTGTAGTTTGCAAAAGATGCGACTCCAGGAACTGTAACTACAGCGTCCTTGATAACCTTTATAACTGATTTATCAATATTATTCACAAAATCACCTGACTTTCATTTATTTATTTTAGCATATTTATATATATTAAATAATACGAAATAGTTTTAAAATAATGTTGTTTTTATTTTTTTTAAAAAATATTTTGTAAACAGCAGTTTTGGTATTGTATTTATTAAATATATTTAGTAATATCTACAAGTATATAAAAAGAAAAAGTGTAGGTGAAACAACATGGCAAGAAAAGATACATTAACTGGTAAAGGTGCTCTTTCAGGGAATTCTAGATCACACGCTTTAAACGCTACCAGAAGAAAATGAAATTTAAATTTACAAAAAATTAAAGTAATGGATGAAGATGGTAGAGTTTTCACAATTAAAGTTTCAGCTAGAACTTTAAGAACTCTTAAAAAGCAAGATAAAGTTGTAGGTTAATAAAAATAAAAAAAGCTAATTGTGGGATACCACAACAATGAGTATTTTAATAAAAATAAGAATAAATCTTATTTTCATTAGGATACTTTTTTGTTACTATTAATGAACTTGATTATCAATTTCATAAATATGCCAAGCAAGTTTTATGCATAAAGTTTTTTTTCAAACACTGCAAGAAAAATAAAAAACGCCTCAAGGACGTTGTTTTTGCTTATTTTTTAAGTAACTCTTTTAACTCACGTTTATTGGCCAAGACATAATGATTTTCTCTAACTTCAGTAAACTCAGGTAGATCAAAAATATAGTCATGATGCTCAACTTCGGGGTTGTAAATTATTAAATTTTCATCAAAGTTATAGTTTGGATCTGGTTGAGGAATTGCTGACAACAGCGATTTTGTATAAGGGTGTAGAGGATTTTTAAATAATTCTTCTGCTTGCGCAAGTTCAACAATATCACCATGATAGATAACTGCAATTCTATCAGCAATAAACTTGACAACCGATAAATCATGAGTAACAAATAGATATGTCAAATTGTACTCTTTTTTGAATAATTGAAATAAATTTAAGACTTGAGCTCTAATTGAAACATCTAGTGCTGAAATTGGTTCATCAGCAATAATAATTTTTGGTTTCAAAGCTAGACTTCTAGCTATTCCAACACGCTGTTTTTGTCCTCCTGAAAATTCATGAGGATAACGTGACAAGTGCTCTGGCAATAATCCAACAGATCTTATTAATTTTAAGATAATATGCTTTTTAACGTCATTATCTTTTTCAATTTTGTCTATTGTTATTTTATTGTCGGGATTCAGCTGATTAAAATATTTTACATAATCTAAACGAGCTTCTTCTGATTTGTACAATTCAGGAAAGTTTTCTAAGCCTTCAGCAATGACTTCCTCAACTGACATTCTTTCATTTAGCGAAGAACCAGGATCTTGAAAAATCATTTGAATATTTTTTCTGTTCGCTCTTTTCTGTTCTTTTGATGGTTTTGAAAGCAAGTATGAATTACTAACTAATTCATCAATTGACGGTAATTTTAAATAATTAATCAATTCAACAATTGTGTTGATTTGTCTCTCTGTTAAAACCCTTTCTGGTTCCAATCAACTATTATATTCAAAAATTATATCCAAATCATTTATTTTTTCTTTGACTTTATCATCATCTTTTTGATTTTCTAGAACTTTTTTGATTTTGCTTGATATTTTAATTTCAGAATTTTTTTTAATTGAAATATAGGCTTTATTTAAATCTTGATGTGATACATAAATTTTATTTTTATACTTTTCAATCAATTTACCCCTATTTTTTGTAGGAGAAGACAAGTCCAAATTTTGTTCTTCCAAGGTTATAGCAATTTTAATTCTTCTTGAAATTCGATCGGTATTTTCCTTAATCAGTCTCAATTTTTCAAAAACAAATTTGATTAAGTTTTCAAAATTTGCATAATTTTTGGCTTTTCTTGATTCTTTAATTTTCTTTTTGATTTCATCCAAATCGAAAAAATCTAAACTCATTTTATTTTTCAGCTTTAACACAATGTCTAATGTATCTGTATTTTTTGCTAAAATGGATTCCTCTAATTTAGATGATATTTCAGGAATATATTCATGGATGTTAACTACAAACTGATTAATTCTTTTGAAATTTTTAATTATTTCATTAACGTATTTTAAATTATCCTTAGTTAACCTATGCACAAGACTAATATTTGAATAAGCAAATGCTGTTCTCCATTTAACATCTTTTATTCCCTCTTCCTTGCCTTTAAAATTTTGATAAGAATCTTTGACCTTTAAAATAATTTTATCTATATAGTGCGAATTAACAGCGTATTTAGATTGTATTAGTTTAATTTTTTTATACATGTCTTTATTAAGTTTATATAGCGAAGTTGCCTCTCCAGCAACCAATTCATCATCAAGATAAACAGAACCATCAGCAATTGCTTGCACACCAGCAATTGCTCTACCAATTGTTGTCTTACCAGAACCTGATTCACCAACTAATCCAAATATTTCTTGTTTATAAATGTCAAAATTAGCCCCTTTAACAGCTTTAAATTTCTTTCCTTTATTACGGAATTCAATAACTAGATCTCTAACATTTAATAGTACGTCTTTATCATTTTTTAACATTATTTTGTATCTCCTTTTGACGCTGGTGAGGTTTTCTTTGATCTTGTCTCAGCTGTTTTTTTAGAACCATTAATTTGAGTTTTTTTAATCTGGTTTTTGGGACCAATATTTTTATCTGCTTTTTCATGTAACAATCATGTTTTTGCATAATGAGTTTCTGAAACTTTAAACATTGGGGGTTCCAAAATATAATCGATTGCCAAGGCATATTTATTTCTTGGTGCAAATGCATCTCCCTCAATTTGAGCAAACAAACTTGGTGGAACTCCCCCAATTGAATATAGATCCTCTCCTTTGGTTCCTAATTGAGGTAACGATAATAATAGTGCTCATGTGTATGGATGCTTAGCATTTTCAAATATTTCTTGTGTAGTTCCAATTTCAACAATTTGTCCAGCATACATAACAGCAACTCGATCAGAAATATTTGCAACAACTCCTAAATCGTGAGTAATGAAAATAACTGAAAAATTATACTCCTTTTGCAATTCCTTAATTAGTTTCAAAATTTGAGCTTGAATTGTGACATCTAGGGCCGTTGTCGGTTCATCACAAATTAATACTTTTGGTCTACAAGCTAATGCAATCGCAATAACAACACGTTGTCTCATTCCACCTGAATATTGACCTGGAACATCTTTATAACGTGATTTGGGATTTGAAATGCCCACCTGAGTTAATAATTTAATCGCTTCTTTCTTGGCTTCTTCACGCGTCATTTTTAATTGCTTAATAAGTACTTCAGTAATCTGGAATCCTACTGTCAATAAGGGATTTAATGATGTCATTGGGTCTTGAAAAACTGTTGCAATTGTTTTCCCTCTAATCTCTCTAATTAACTTATTTGCCTTGGTTTTTGCCTTGGTATTAAGAACTTCTTTTCAATCAAACATTATGTTCGAAAAATGCTCTTCATCAACTTCATTTCTTTGAACTATTGACTCTATAAGCTCTTTTAACTCCATTTCAAATTTAGTTGAATAGCGTTTTTCTTTGAAATAAGTATTAATTTTTTCAGCTTCAATTGAAGAAACTTGCTTTCTTGTTTCAATAAAACTTTCGATAGTAGCGATTATTTCTTTGATCATAGCCTGATCTTTAAAACTCAGATCTGTTACCTTATCAATTTCAACTTGTAAATCAATCACATTTTTTTGTAACTTTTTGATTTCTTCTTTTTGAAGTCTAGGATCTAATATAGTTGTTTTTCTTAATTCCAAATCTTTAAGTTTATTTTCGTCTTTTGTAACTTTAGCTGCCTGATTTCTTTTTGTAAATTCTTTCGCGGCGTCCTTATTTTTTTCTATAGATAATCTTAATTTTTCAATTTCACTATTAATTAATTTAATTTCCTTTGCCTGACTAAAATTATTTGTTGAGATCTTTTCAAGTTTTGATATTTGAGCATTGAGTTCTTTAACTTTTTTATTATTTTTTTGTTTAATAAATTTTATTACATCTTTTGCAACTAACTTCTTTTCAATGTTTACAATATCTAATGGCTTTTTAAAATATGAAATTTTGTCATCAATAGTTTTTTGATTAGGCATATAAACAATTGACCCATCATTGATTCATCCATTAGACTCTAACATTCCTGTAAATGTTTT
Organism: Mesoplasma syrphidae; assembly: GCF_002843565.1. Lineage (NCBI taxonomy): Bacteria > Bacillati > Mycoplasmatota > Mollicutes > Entomoplasmatales > Entomoplasmataceae > Mesoplasma > Mesoplasma syrphidae. The sequence continues at coordinate 254,045 of NZ_CP025257.1, read as the reverse complement.
TGTTATTACTGATTTACCTGACCCAGATTCACCAACCAAAGCTAGTATTTCTCCATCATACAAATCAAATGAAACATTTCTAATGGCGGTAAGGACACGACTTCTAACTCTAAATTTTACTTCCAAATTTTTTACTGAAAGTATTTTTTTTCTTTTGTTTGACATTTTTTTCTCCTTTTTTATAATGATTGATATTAAATTAATTTAAAATTGTTTTAGTGAGGTATGAAATGAGTAAAAATAAAAGTTCTAATTCTAGTTCAAGAAAAATTAATAAAGAAATCAGTGAATTTAGAAAAAATAGTATAAAACAGCAGATTAATGAGAAAATTGATAGGCACGAAGCAAAATCTGATTATAAGCATATTAAATTTCTTTCTGCTAAAAAATTACGCTGATATGATTATTTGACTATTGTATTTGTTTCTGCAATTTATATAGCTATTGCAATTCTAATAAATCAATTTGCATTTGATAGTTCTAAAAACTATATTGAAATTTTATTTACTACAGGCTTCTTAATTTTTTTGGCATTGTTTTTACTGAATGGTTTTATTAGAAACAAACGTACAGCCAAGTATTTTAACAATACTTTTAAAAGATATGATTCAACTCTTGATGAACAAGAGGGATTGAGTAGACGAATTTCAAAAATATTTATTCTTATTTCTACGATTTTATTTGTAGCTATGCTTATAAGTTTGCTTGTTTAATTTTTAACACCTCATGGTGTTTTTATTTTTCAATTGTGCGATTATTTAAGATCACATAATTGAAAAATAAAACAAGTTTTATAAATCTTGCTTTATTATATTATAGGAACAACAAATTAATTATTTTTTTTAGCTTGATAGAATATGTTGCTTGATTTACCTGTTGAAGGTCTGGCAGCAATTGCTTCTTTAACTAATTTGTATTGTTCAATTTGGTATACGTACTCTTCTTTTGTTGCAATTGAAGATGACTTTTGCTGTGTGAATAGTCTACCTGATGATAAGCCAAAAATCGCATTTCCATATGTATATGGTTTTACGTATGAAACTTTGTATTCTTTGTATTGGTTTCTGTTATAAAATGGTGTCATCAAGAAATCTTTATAAATTAAGTTAACTTCTTGTTGAGCAAAAGCTTTATATCTATTTTCTGTTGTTTGAACACCATCATCACTAACTGTTTCACCTAAATCAATTTGTTCTACTGCCTCATCATATTTTGATAATGTTTCATAAAATTCTTTTGTTGCTGTTGAATATACAGGCGAATCTTTAGCAAGAGATTCATTATATTCTTTTTTGTCTTTGCCAGCAACTGTGTCAGTAAGTCTTCTTGTTCCACTATATGCACTATAATCACCATCAATTTTATAAGTTGCCAAGTAACTGTATGGATCAGCGTAATCTGGTCCTCATCCACTTGACATTAAATCAAACTCTCCAGCTCTCATTTTTTTAGTTCATTCTTGTTGTGTATTTGTTACAACTCCATTAATTTTTAAGGGATTATCTGTTATACCATTGAACCTATCAAACATTGAAACTAAATAAGGGTTAATTGGACCGTTATCTGGACTTAGCAACCAAACTAATTCAACTTTGCCATCTGATGTTTTTTGAATTTTGTTAGTTTCATTATCAATAAAGTCTCTAACTTCTTTAACCAATTGTCCTCTTGTTTTACCATTCAAATTTTCTGAGTTTTCATATAGAGGATCATTACCCTCATTTACATCTGCTGCTTTTACTTTTGATTCAGTTATTGTTTCAACTTGCTCTTTTACATATTCTGTATAATCTTTTGCAATAACTTCGCCTTTTGCATCTATTCCTTCTGGATTAATTGCAAAGTTTGGCGATGTATAAATGTTTCTAATGTTTTTAGACACTTTGGTATTTGGCTCGTCAAACTTTTCACTGTAATATTTAACAAAGTCAGTTCTATTGATACCTGTCGCCAATAATTCTCTAGCAGCAGTTAATTGTAGAACTTTTGAAGCAGATGTTGCTTTTTTATTTCCTTCTGATCCTGCTGAATTAAAGAAATTGTAAATAATTCCAAAAGAGAAGTCTTCAACAGGTTCTGTTGAGAAAACCCCTGTAAAGCTTGGGTCTAATGAATTGCTGCCAATGTATGTACTTCAACCTTTCTCATCAGTTTGCTTAACACCGAATGCATCAATTTCACCGGCTTCAAACATTTGTCTTGCAGTTGATGATGATGGATTTGCTAAATATTTTCAATTAATTTCTTTTATTGAAGTTTTTGAAGCAAAATGGTATTTTTCATTTTTGACTAGTTTCTTGTTATCTCCATCAATTGAATCAGGTAAATAAGCTCCACTATAAGCATCAATTGGGCCATTCTCTAACTTATCAACATTCGCTGAAAAAATTGGAGTGAATGATCCATATGTTAAAACTGTTTCAAAGTATGTTGAAGGTTTGCTTAAGTGAAATTCAACTTTTTTGTCATCGTCAGCAAATGTTTTCAGACCAAATCCACCATCAGAGATATCATCCCCATTTATAGTTCTACTTTCAACTTTCCCGTCGCTATCCTTTGATTTATATGCCACATCTTGCTTTGCTTCAACAGCTTTAATAGCTTTTTCTCAAGCAGCACTAATTAATTCTTCACCGGTTAGTTTTTCATCTAATCCGTTTTCTTTTGGTAAATCTAAGTAAGCAGAATACAGTGCAGAAACAGGTTTAACATTTAAAATAAATGTTTCTCAAAGCATTGTAAGATCTGACCCCTTTGATTTATCTAGAACATATTTCGCTGTATTTACAAAATCAGATGATTTAATGTTTCTAATTTCAGACCCATCTTTTTTGTATCATTTTGCATTATCACGAATTTCGTATTTTCAAACACTTGGGTCAAATGTTGATGCACCCTCATCTTCAGCAACTGTCAATTTTGTTTCGGGTTTAGGGTTACCAACATAAGGACTATCTCCATTTTCATCAGCATAACCTGATGTGAAAACATCACCATATGTTCTACCATATTCATCAATTCCCAATGCTCCAGCATATAGGTTAGCTAAAAATTCACTATCACCTTGGTTTTGACTGTGAGCTGTATTTCAACTTTCAACAGGTGTATTATACGCTAATGTTAATTTTGTTGTATCTCTTCTTCTTTGAAGAATTTTATCTAAAGTAATAGCTCCGCCACAAGAAACTACTGCAATTGATGCAGAAGAAACTACTAAACTGGCTGCTAATAAGAACGCAAGACCACGATATTTGTTTTTATTGTTTAATTGACTCATGTTTTTATCTCCTTTTATTATCTATGAGTTTTTGGATCCAATGAATCCGCTAATACTTTACCAATTAAATAAAATACTAGTGATATTCCCCCAACTATCATTAGTGGAATTATTAATAAGTGCGGATATGACTGTCATGCTGTACCCTCAAGTGTTTCATTTAGAATAGACCCAAGTGATGCAACTGAATTATTGTTTTGTGGAATAAATCCAAAACCTAAATATGCTAATGTTGAATCAATAGCAATAGCTTCAGGAATGACAAACGCACATGTTTGTATTATTATTGGTAATATTTTTGGCATAATATTTTTTCTAATAATTCTTGGTCCATTTGAACCCAAAACCTTTGAAGCAGTATTATATTCAGAATTTCTAGTTAAAATAATTTGAATTCTGATTAAAGAGGCTAGACCAATTCAACTGGTTATAGAAATAGCAAAAACAATCGTTGCCATACCCTTGTCAAAAATAAATATAATTACCAATCAGAAAATAAGTGTTGGTATTGCTGTTAAGAATCTAACAATTTCTAGAAAAAGTAAATCCACTTTTCTATAAAATCCTCAAATCGATCCAATTAAGATTCCCAATGCAGCTTGAATAGAAAACACAAGTAATGCAAATATCATAGTACTTCTAGATCCTATTCAAACTTTGTTTCATAAATCTTCACCTTTACTTCCAGTTCCAAATCAATGCTCTCAAGATGGCAGTTTATTGGCATTTGAAGTGTTTATTTCCGGCACTGCTTTTTCTCCTAAAGCAACTGTGCAAGTCATTATTATAAAAATTAATAGTATAGACGCGCAAATCATGAAAGTATAACTTTTTAATATTTTTTTTAATACAGTGTTTCAGTATTTGTATGGCTTTGTATAAATTTGTTCTGCTGATTGTAAATCATCACCTACAACTTCAAATAATCTAGAGTCTAAATTATTAATATCTATGTTTTTAATGTCAATATTTTTCATTTATCCCCCTATTTCAAGCTAACTCTTGGATCAAGTATTGCTAGCAATAAATCTCCAATTAATGTAGTTATAATTCCTAAAGATGCTGAAAGTGTAGCAAAACCTAAAACCGTGAAGACATCTGTAAATTTGATGGCTCTAACCATGTAATAGCTCATACCCTTCATTTGTCACATTGTTTCAATTAAAATACTTGAACCAAAAATTGTGAACAAAAATATTGTTGGTATATTTCTAACCATTCTAATAAATGCATTTCTAAATACGTGAACATAAAATACATAAGTTTCACTTAACCCTTTTGAGTTTGCAAATTTGGTATAGTCAGCTGTCATTTCGTCAATAACAAGTCTTCTTGTTTCAATAATTATTCCAGGTGTAACTAGTAACATAATTGCTATTATTGGAAACGCTTTATGTATTGTTGAAAGACTATCCCAACTTGTTTTGCTACCTAAAAATATAAGTGTAAATTGATAGAATGGAACTATGATAACCAAAACAGGAATAGCTATTAGTGCTAATGTTATTGTCGTAATTATCGTATCCAATGGCTTATCTTTTTTCCTTGCTAATAAAATACCTAATGGTATACCAACAAAAAATGATAATAGGGTACCCGTACCACCTACTAAAAATGAAAGTGGCATTGCTTTTGCAAATATCCCTGAAATAGGTTTTCCGAATTGGCCAGCAACATCCCTGCTAAGTGATAAACCTAAGTAAAATCATTTTGTTACTGTTTCATAAGTTGTAATTGGATCTCCCGGTTGAGAAGAAATTATTTCAATCTTTTTGGGAATAATTGGTGTAATATTTCTTCAGTAATATAATATTTGTGTAATTAATGGTTTATCAACACCTAATTTAGCTTTTCGGCTTCTTAAGATGTTTTGATATCATTCACCATTTACTCCACCATTTTGCGCAATTAATTTGTCATTTAAATCTAATGTAAATGTTGAATCCGAAATAATAAAATTTAACATACAATAGACAATGGCTATAGTTACATAAACTGTAATAATTGAAAGAACAATTCTTTTTACTGAATAAGTTAGCAATGGATAGTGCTTTTTAAATTCATCAATTTTTTCTTTTCATTTATTAAAATAATACGGCACTCTTTGGAAAATGCTGTTGGCATTTTTTGTTTCATGAACTGATGAACTAACTTCATCAATTAATTGAGCTATATCCAATTCTTTTGATTTTTCAGTCAAATCTAACATCTCCTTCCCTCTTTATTTTGTAGACGAAAAAAATTATTAATTAGTTTAAAATATTATTATTTTTTGTGCTTTTTGAGTAACTATTTGTTATTAAAGATATTTTTATATTTTTTATCTGTATTTTTATGTAATTTATATTTTGAAAATTGTATGCTAAAATACCAATTATCTACTAAAAAATAGCCCTCTAAAGTTTTTCAATATAATTAATTACTTAAAATTAATGATATTATTTATATTAAAAATGAATTTGATGAATGCCATTTGCATGTCGCCAAAATTCATTAAACTATTAAAAAAATTATTTTTCGCAGATAATCAGAACGCAGAAAAACATTTTTTACAAATTTTATAAGTACTATAAACATTGTTTAAAACTGTGTTTTTCATAAGCGATTCCTTTATCTTATGTGTAATAGTATCAACAAATTAAATAAAAGTGTGATTTTTTTGTTTTTTTTGTTTTTTTATCAAAAGACAAAATTTTTATTTGGGTATTACAAATAAAAACTTAGATCAATATCTTGGCACGGTTTAAGAATGAAACTACAAACATATATTAATTATTTGCTGCTGTTGCAGTTCTGTTTTTAAACGAAAAATAGTTTGTACCCGATTGAAGCCTAAAGACTTTAATATGAATAATAGTAATTAACCTTTACTAAAAAAGCACCAACAAAATATTTACTAGAATCAAAAAATTTTTTTATACAAAAAAGTAATTTGACATGAGCATTTTAATTTTATACAAAGCAGTTATAGATGTAATATTGCATTATTTACAAAGTAAATAACTATTTTTGCAAGAAGTGAAATACCCAATTTGTTAATATAAAGCGGAGATATGTTATATAAAAATTATTTAATTTAAATTGCGTTAATCAAATTATTAGACTTTGAATATGTACTATTCTTTTAATTCTTTTGTTTTTTTCTTCTAAAGCCTTTGAAAAATTTACTTATTTTTTTGAAAAGGTTTGGCATCTTGTTTTTGTTAAAAAAAAAAAAAAAACAGAATATTTTTAGCAAAAAAGACTCTGTTTTTTTTCTTTTTCAATTTTTACTTGAACTTCTATCGTAATATCAACTCGATCCTGCTTATGAGCAATCATAATTTCTTTCGCATCAACTTCGTTTAACAGCTTTTTGACATCGGTTATGCTAACTTTTATCATCTCATCAGGACTATTTCATTGCTTAAACTCTTCAGAATATTTACCAAGCAAATTATTTTTAATGTCTACATCGTTTACCTTTGTTTCAATTAACTTGGTGATTTGATAAGTATTGGTAATTCCCGGATTTTCTTTGAAAACTTGATACATTACATATTTCACAAAATTTCTAATAAGCATACGCTCGACTTTGATCTCCGAACTGAGATCAATTTCAGCTTCTACTTTAATAACAACTTTTTTCTGCTTTTTTGCAGCTTTTTGAGCAATAATAGCTTTTTCTCAATCAGGAATGAACATATCCTCATTTATTTGAGAAACCAATTTTTGCTTGTACTTGTTATTATCAAGATCTTTTTCCCGCTTAATTTGATTATTAATTTGAATAGCCTTTGCAATTAACAAATAAGCAATAAAATTCAGTGACATAAAAATAAGTAATTTAATAAATAAGTCATTTGTAGCAATTGAATTCATTTTGCATGCTCATCATATTAAAACACATAAACAATAAATTGCTGCGGCAAAACAAACAACTAAAATTCAATACATGTAAGAAGGCATTGTTTCAGTAATTGACTGATTAAAAGCACCAGTTGCTAAACCAATTGTAATTCCAATCGCCGGAAATAAAATTATTCAAATAACTAGCGGAATAAACGCTCATGCTTTATAATAATTTTTCATGCTTTCTCCTATTTTCTCTATATAAATAATACTTTATTTTTAAATAAAATGTAGTCAGCAGCGTTTTAACAAGATATAATATATAAGTAATTGCCCCCTTGGCGGAATTGGCAGACGCATCAGACTCAAAATCTGACGAGGAAACTCGTATCGGTTCGACCCCGATAGAGGGCACCAGTTATAAAACAAAAAAAGCGTGGGGACATGCTTTTTTTATTTTGCAAAGCAATTTTGAAAAGTAAATTATATAATATAAATATATTGGAGGCTAGTAATGGAAAAAAACCGATGAAGCGTCGAACGCGACAAAAAAGGCTTTATTCATGTAAGACTTAACCAAAAAACAGGAAATTTTAAAACTAAGGCTGAAGCCATTGACATGGCTCGTAAGATGGCTAAAGGTAATAGAACTATTTTAAGAATTCATACTGACAAGTCTGGATATGACATTGTTGACTATACAAGTATTCAAACATCTAACGAGATTTTTGACAAAACGCTTAGCGATGTTAAATTAGCTAGAGCAGAATTAACTGTTGCCAAAGTTGAAAAGCAAAAACGAAAATCTGAACTAAAAGTCGCTCATGAAACTGAACATTATATTGCTAAGCGTAAATATGATTTGGCAAAAGAACGCTTAAAGAAATCAAAAATGAATTTGAAAAATGCCTTAAAAAATAATAAGCGTGCTTTGAAAACAATTAATAATTAAAAGGCAAAGGCAGGGTTTAATAAGAAAAGATCTCAATTAAATATTCCGAAATCTTTTTTTTATTTTTAAATATTGAGTAAGTACTCATTATAAGTCTTGCAAATTTGACTTTTGCTAGATTTTATATTTCATTTGGCGTTTATTATTCAGACTCATAAGCTAATAAATTAACTACCAAAAGCAAAACCGATAATTAATCTCGAAACTTTCAGTACATACATATCATGAGATAAGAATATTAAAATCTAAATTTTTTATATTTTCATAATTGATTTGCTCATTATGCAAAGCTATTATAACAAATTAATAACACTTAGCTAATATGCTTTTGCATTATCTAAGTAACTTCATTCCTAAGCCTTGCTTCTTAAATTGATATAGTTAATAAGTCATTTATAAATAGTATATTTAAAAAAACAGGCGTTAAGATCACCTGTTTTTTAATATTATTTAGTCATTATGCAAATAATATCTTCTGTGACAGTGATTTTACCATCTTTATTTGGAATAAAAGCATTTGATGCACATGTTATATCATATTGGTTAAGCAAAAAATTTTCAGTAGTATATTTCAAACCCTCAATTGTAATTAAAGTAGGAACTCGTGAAAAAAAACTTACATAGGTTTTTTCCTGATAATCATCAAAATTTAAAACTTTAGTACCTTTTTTTATTAAGAAAATATTTGTGTCTTCATTCATGAAATAAATACCATACTTAAAAACTAAACTAAAAATGGAAAAGTTTTTATCATAACGTTTTGTGGGATTTGCCACGAAAATAATTTTTTGAGGACTGTATGCTAAAGCCCTTATAATTGCTTCTTCACCATCAAAATAATCCTTTTCACAATTTAAAATTTCAACTTTATTAACTTTGGATTTGATCAGCTCAAGCTCTTCTCCAGAAACTTTATCAAAATCACCAATTGCATAATCAATTTTGTAATCACGATAAATTAAGTCGAGACACCCTCTTTCAACTCCAATAATAATATTTTCATTATTGTTAAATGAATTATAATTAATATTTGTTTCAGCAGTAACAATAAGAACGTTTTTAGTCATTATAAATTAGGTCCTTTGCACGTTCAATAAAATTTTTTTGCCCAAATAGGTAGCTTCCAGCAACAATTAAATCTACTCCATATTTTTTAACAACTTTTGAGGTTTGCTCATTAATTCCACCATCAACTTCAATTGAATATTGATAGTCATTTGCTTTTCTTATATCTGCCAAAGTTTGAATTTTTTGTGCAGCTTTCTTAATAAAAGACTGACCGCCAAATCCAGGTTCAACAGTCATAACCAAAACGTTATCAATTACTGGCAGATATTGCTTTAACTGTACAATATCTGTGCCAGGCGAAATTGCTAACGATGCTTTAACACCATTATTTTGACATAAAACTATAAATTTTTGAGTTTGTTCAGAATTCATTGCTTCAATGTGCATTGTCATCATTTCAGGGTTAGTTTTCAAATAGTCTTTAAAAAAATCTTCAAATACTATTGTTTTAACTTTTACCATAAAATGAATATCAACTTTAATATTAAAATTTGATTTTATGTCAGCCAAAATTTTTGATCCAAACGTTAAATTAGGAACAAAGTCATAATCCATAACATCATAATGGATTCATTCAATTTCTGCCTTTTGACATAGCTTCAATTCACTTTCCAATTTAGTAAAATTTGCACTTAAAACGCTTGGTAAAATTGTATATTTTTTCATATTAGTATTTGACCTTTCGATTTTTAATTTCTTCAATCATTTTTAAATAATCATCATAAATAAATTGCGGAAGCTCACTATTAGCAACTGCATCTTTAACGGCACATTTCAATTCGTTTATATGTTGGCAATTTGTAAACTTGCATTGATTACGATATTTTTTAAAAAAACTAAAATTGAATAATAAATCTTCAATTTCGATATCCTGTAATTCAAAAGAGGAAAATCCTGGTGTGTCCGCAATTAAAATATTTTTGGGTAACTTATACAGTTCCACAGCAGTGGTAGTATGTTTACCTCTATTTAAATTCTTAGATATTTCTTGAGTCTTAATTTTTTCTTTATGGATTAAAAAATTATTTAATGTTGAAGATTTCCCAGCTCCTGTTTGGCCTGTAAAAACCGAAATTTTATTTTCCAAAATACTTTTGAGTTCGTCAAGAGTGCTTTGCTCTGGAGCATTATTGTTAACAATTAAGACTCGGTATTGATGAGTCTGATAATTACTAATTTTTTCTCATACTTCCAAATGTTTATTCGACTCAATTAGAAGATCCATTTTAGTAAAAACCAAAATAGGTTGAATCTGCTTAATCTCCAACATTGCAATATACTTGTTTAAAATATATGAAGCAAACAATGGCTCAAGTAGCGATGTAACAATTACTACTTGATCAACATTAGCAATTTTGGGACGATAAAGTTCTGTTTTCCGCTCCTGGATTTTTATAATATTAATAATTTTATTTACCTCATCAATTACATCAAAAATGACAAAATCGCCAACGCAAGGTTTAGAGTCCTTTTTTAAATTGCCTTTTGCATGTGCTGTATAAATAATATCATTATACAAAACATAACTTGTTGAACTATCGATTTTAATAATTACTCCATTCACTTTAAATATAGCCTCTTTTCTATCCAGTTAAAACAACAAATGTGAATCCCAAAACTAGAACAACCATTGCAATGACTGTTGGCATTACATATTTATATCGAAACTTCTTAAAGAAAACTTCGTTTTTATATGGTCGATATTGTTTAGCACTCTTTAGAAATAAATCCGACTTAAATTTTTTGGGTATTATAATCTCTTTGACATTATAATTTTCTTTAACTCGCTTCAAATCTTCCAAATATTCATCCATATTTTGATAGCGGTCCAATGGTTCCTTGGCCAAACATTTTAAAATAATATTTTCTAAACCTTGAGGAATCTTACGATTATAACTAGTGGGTTTATCAATATCTTTAAAAGCATGGTGGTGCGTTACACGTTTATTTGCAAAAACTTTTTGCTTATCATTTAATTTTTTAAAATTCGAACCTTCAAAGTTGTTAAATAAATCAGTTCCAGTCGTTGATTGATACATCATAACGCCCAAAGAATAAATATCAGTTGTAAATTCTGTGCCCTCTTGAGTAAATAATCCTTGCTCTGGTGATGCATACCGAGCAGTTCCTGGTGATAAAGCAGCCCCGCTTTTTTGATTTCGACTATCCAAAATAGTTGAAATTCCAAAATCACTAATTTTAGCAATTTCATATTGAGCAATCATAACATTTTCAGGTTTCAAGTCGCGATGAACCACTTTTTCAGCATGGATAGCCTTTAAACCTATTGCAATCATTTCATAGTAGTACAGAATTTCTTGCAAGCTCATTTCATTTTGAAATTTTGCCATTTTTTTGCCAAGATCTATGCCGCCCTGAATTAGCTCCAAAACGATATAAAAATAGCTGTCCCATTCATCAAAATCCAAAATTGAAACAACATTTTGAATTTTAGATAATTTTACAAAAGTATCTCGTTCCAATTTCGAACTTATTTTTTGAGCTTTATTGCCTCCAGAAAACAATGATACTTTTAATGCAACCATTTTAGTAGACTCGTCTGTAAATTTTAAGTCTTCAGCCAAGTAGACAGAACCAAAACCACCGCTTCCAAGCAGATTAATTATTTTGTAGCGCTCGTCAACGATTGTTCCAATTGACAAATCAACTTTTTTAGAGTAACTTATTTCCGCTTTATCATCTTTTTTATTTTCGCTCATTTTCTTCGACCTCCAACATTAAGATTGTTAAATTATCCGTTGAAAAATTTGATTTTGCCAAGTCAATTAAATCAGCACATTTTTTCTTCGATTTCATATCACTACTCAATATTTCAATTGCAGTTTCATCATCAATATAATCATGAACTCCATCTGTTGTTAAAAAATATAAGCCTTGCGGTTCATTAATAATATATGTATCAATTTTTAAACTTTTGGTAGGTCCCAAAGCACTTGTCAAAACTTTTCAATATGTAACTTCATTAAAGCGGTCTCCATAACGCTTATGCAAGTCTATTTCATTACGCTCTTCTTCAGTTGTAGCATTTCATAAGTTCTGATCCTTAGTAATGTTATAAATTTTGTTATTCTGAAATTTATGAGTACGTGAATCACCAATATTTATCACATACCCTTTTTTTTCAGTGAATAAAATTGCAGTTAAAGTAGTTCCCATGTCTTTTGCCTCTGGATTTAATTCAGCATAAATTTTCATAGACACTAAAATATCTTCAATAGCCAAACGTAATCAACGATTAATTCATTCCTTGTTTTGATTTTTAAACGATGCATTATTAAAAATTTCAACAAATTTATCAACAGCAATCTTTGAAGCAATTTCGCCATGAGCATGCCCACCCATTCCGTCACAAACAATTGCAAAAAAATCTCCAGCTTTGTTTTTAACAAAGCTAGAATAATCTTGATTATTTTTTCTAAAGTTTCCCTTATCAGTCATTTTAAATGCTTTGTATTTCATAGACACCTTTTTTAAATTTCTATATTAATTTTATCATTTTTAACCTTTTTTCTTTGCGTTTTTGTTTTTTTTAGCAAAAGCCACTAAAAAAATAACTACCAAAAGAATAACTGAAATTATTACTAACAAAGCACCTGTTTCTCAGCTTGAGAATTTATTTTTTTCACTAACAGTCTCCTTTTCAATGTCCTCAGAAATATCTTTGTCAGTTATAATCTTTTCTTCATCAATGTCAGGTTTTGGTTTGGGATCAATAACTTTGTCCTTAAAATTTGATTTTACAAAAAGCGTTTGTTCTCCTCTAATAATTTCTTGATATTCTTTTTTAACTACAACTTTTCATTCTGTATTTGATATCTTGCACAAGATTAAATATTTATCAAACATAAATTTGTAGTCCTCTGTTAGATCAATTACATCTTGTTCATTAATTTTAGTCAATTCCTTTGAAGATACTAACAAATTATTTTTGAACATTTTTTTAAGTTCATAGATGGGTTGATATTTCACTACAATTTTGGGAATAATCAAACTATTCAAGTAAGGATTTTTTTGAGTTAAATTAGTTTGTAAAAAAGGTTTAATGACAGTAACCTTGTTTTCAAAATTTAGTGCTGAAAAATGTCTTAGATCAGCAGCCGTAAATTGAGGGTTTTCATAAAACTTTTTAAATCCTAGTAAATTTTGAGTCTGTTCTTTCAAAACTTCGTTAATTTTTAAATTAATTAGCTCATTGAAGTTGGTTTCATATTGATCAAAGTAGTTTGTTGATAGTTCAACTGTCAATTGATTATTTGACAAAACTTTATAAGGCTTTAAAAAAGCAATTTTGGTGTCTTTTAAAATAATTTTACGGGATTTAAATGCAAAAGTTGAGTGCTCATTTAAGTCTTTTTCTTTATAAACTGATATTGTCAAATTTTTTTCACTATTTATTTCAACAGCAAAAAAGTATTCTAAATTGCGTAAAAATGTTTCTGCATCAAACGGAGTTACATGAACAATTGCAAGTTCTTTAAGTCTTTGATTTTTACGTTGCTGTTTTTGATTTAGTCTCAAAGTAATTTGATTAACGGATTTAACATGGTGATACTGTTTATAAAAAAAATCATAATCATTTTCAATTTCATCAATAAAGTTTGCATGAAATTTAATTTCTACATTAGATTGAATTAATTCTTGTTGAAATTTGGTTAAATTTATATTAAAGGAATAATTAAAGTGCTTATTTAATAATGGTCAACGCTTTGGAACACTAAACGTTTTAACAATAGGTTGTTCAATTTCTTTTAATGCTATTTGATTATCTTCTGAATTTTGATTCGTTGAAAGTCATATAAGTGGCATGCCAAATAGCCCAAAAGAGCAAGTAATAATTAATAAAATTTTTAACATAAGTCCTCCAAAAAGATTTAGAAAAAAAAGAAGGCTAAGCCTCCTTTTTTAAACTTTTTTAGATTCTTTTATTAATTTGCATATATAAAACCCATCAGTATTGTCTTCATATCCAAAAATCTGTTTTTCAAAAATGATTTTCATTTCTGGATACTTATTAACAAATTTTTTAATTTGCATAAAGTTTTCATCAGCGTTAATTGTACAAGTTGAATAAACCATTTCTCCACCAACTTTTAAGCTTACATAGGCAGTTGTCAATAATTCAGCTTGCAATTTAACAATTTCTGAAAGCGACTTTTGATCAACGTTATTAAATTTAATTTCTGGTTTACGTTTTAAAACTCCAAACCCTGAACAAGGTGCATCCAATAGTACATAATCAAAAGTTTCATTATAATTAATCAATCGTGAATCACCAACATGCAACTCAACATTTTGAACATTCAATCTATCAATATTTTGCTTAATGAGTTTAATTTTATTTTCATTCAATTCATAGGCTATCAGTTTACCAGTATTATTCATAATGGCTGCCAAATGAGTTAATTTTCCTCCGGGTGCTGAACACATATCCAAAACTTTGGAGTTTAAAGTTGGTTGCAAGGTTTCGCCTACTAAAATTGAGGCTGGATCCTGAATTGTGATTTTTCCAGAACTATATAATTCGCTTTTGACAATTGCCCGATCGGCAATTAAGCAGTTTTTAACACTGCTTAATTGTAATCCAAATTCAAATTGGTAAGCTGCCAAAAGCTTTTCAGTTGTACATAGTAATGTATTAACTCGAACACTAATTGGGGGGCGTTGGGTTGAATCCAAGCAAAGCTTACGAGCAATATCAGTGCCATAACTTTGACTAATTTTTTCAAACAAAAATCATGGGTAGCCATTTTCAACACAAAGTTTGCGATCAGAATGATTAATTTTTACTTCAAAAAATTTGTCCTTGTCACGAAGTACCTTTTGTAAACAAGCATTTACTAATCCTGTAAATTTTGGATTTATCTTGCGAGCAATTTGCACTGCTTCATTAACAATTGCATATGAAGGAATCGCTTCTAAAAATCTAATTTGATAAAGACTCATTCATAATAAAATTTGAATTTCCAATGGTGTTTTTCGATTATCAATTAACTTTGAAGTTAAATAATCTAAATAAATTTTATAAGTAATTGTTCCATGAACGATTGCAAAAATTAAATTCTTAAATTTTTCATCAATAGTTTTATTTGAGACTTCATTTAATAAAACATTTGAAAAAGCTTTGTTAGTAAAAACTTTTTTAAGAATTTCTCAACTTTCTAAACGTGAATTAATCATCACACTGAGGTTTTTGCTCAATACTAAAGAAATTAATTTTGAACATTAATTTTTGAATTCCCAGTATTACAAACTCCTTATCCAATAATTTTTTAAAGTCCCCATGAGCTAATACTTTTCGATAAAGATTATCAGTTAAAATTTCAATTAAATTTTTTTCAGCATCAAAATTTTCTTGTTCTTCTTCACTTACTTTGTTCGTATCTAATAAACGAACATTTGTTTCTCAATTATCAACAAAAAATTGGTATGTTTCTTTAACAATTTCAGTGATAATAGCTTTCAGTTGTGAATAAACTGTTGGTCCGTTGCACTCAGCTGCTCCTTCAATTTCTAAAATATCAGTAATTTTAGCAACAGCATTTTCGACAGAATCATTTTCAACAATATATTGGTAATTATGTTTTAAAGGAATTTCTAGCATTGCCTTATCTAAACGTTCCTTAATAATTTCTTCTGATTCTGACTGACGTCCACTAATTCGATTTTTTAACTCCATTAATGTTGGCGGCATTAAAAATATTGATAAAACATTTTTTTCATTACGCAGAACTTGAGTTGCACCATCAACTTCAATTTCTAAAATTACATTTTTGCCTTTTTCCATTTGCTCTTCAACATATTTACGCGGTGTTCCATATGAATTGCCAACAAAGTTAGCAAATTCAATTAATTCATTGTTAACAATTGCTTTAGCAAATTCTTCAGCAGATACAAAAAAGTAGTGAACACCATCTTGTTCTCCATTCCGAGGCTTTCTAGTAGTCATTGAAACAGAATACTCTAAATTTAAATGCTCATCATCACGCAAAACATTATTAACACTGCCTTTTCCAACTCCACTTGGACCTGAAATAATGACCATTCTTCCTTTTCTTTGTACCATGTTACTCTCTTTCCAATCTAAAAAAATATAGATTTTTATTTTTATATGCCTTGCTTTTTAATAATGTTAAACCATTTGCTATTGACAAATCAAATTTTCCAGCACATTCAACAACAACAATTCCTCAATTTTTTAATAGGTTATTTGCCAAAATTTTCTCAAAAACATTGAAATAATATTCTATTTCACTAAACGGTGGATCTAGGTAAATTAAATCAAATTGATCTTTCTTCAAAATCAACAGTTCTAAAAGCTGCAAGTAATCTTTTTGATAAACTGCATACTCTCAAGATTCAACTCCACGAAAATTTTCATTAATAATATTAATTGCTGGTTGGTAATGGTCATTTAAAACTGCAAAATTTACTCCTCTTGAAAGACCTTCAAGTGATAACGCTCCAGAACCCGCAAAAAGGTCTAAGCTTTTTTTACCCTCATAGATAAAATAATTATTTAAAATATTAAACATGTCTTCTTTCATACGAGCTGATGTAGGGCGGGTATTAGTGCTATCTAAAGAAATTAACTTTCGAGCACGATATTTTCCACTGATAACGACCATGAAACCTCCTATATAGTATTATTAATTATACCAAAGATAAGATATTCCTAGTGTTTTTTATTTTCAATAAAGTCTATATTTGCTATACTTTTAATAGACAAATGGAGAATTTTATGAAATTAGACCTTAATAAAGATTTATTGCAAAAGGAAATACCTACTAACAAATGATTAGTCAAAGATAGTAATGTCAAAATTATTCGTTCAGTTAGTCCTGATGTAGAAGACCCCAATAACTTATCTTTAGAGCAAGAAGACTGTATGAATAAATTAATTGACTTTGTGCGTTACTCTCAAGACCCAATCTTAAATAGTGAAGAAAATGATGATTATCTACGCCCTGCTGTTGGCTTAGCAGCTCCACAAATTGGTTACAATTATAATATGTTCTTTGTAAGATTTGAGTTCGACAAAGTTGGTGAAGAGTACGCTATTATAAATCCAAAAATTACTGCCAAAAGTGAGCAAATTACTGCATTAGAAGATGGCGAAGGCTGTTTAAGTGTTAATATTGATCATGAAGGCATCGTACCACGTAGTTTCAAAATTGTTGTTGAGGCGTTTGATTATTTTTCAAAACAATACATTGAATTAACTTTGAGAAGCTACCGTTCAATTGTTTTTCAACATGAAATCGAGCATAATCAAGGCAAGCTATATTATGACTTAATAAATAAAGAAGAACCTCATTATACTAATGAAAAATGAATTTTGATATAAAAAATAACACATAAAAGTGTTATTTTTTTATTTTAGTATTAAAATATTGATATTATAAATTAATTTTTGTAGAAGCTGGAGGTTTCATGAAAAAGATATTTAGAAGAAAGTCATTTTGTTTAGTAACAATAACGAGCATTTATATTGTTATTCAAATATCATTGCTGCTTTCCAACAAGTTAACAGTTGAAAACCTCCATTTTGTCAGACTAGTAAATACTATAAACTTTTTCGTCGTTGGTACATTGTTTGCACTAACAATCGCTAATTTTGTTCGCTTTATATCTCAAGCTGATTTAATTATTAATCATAAAGTTAGTGTTAATTCAATAACAGAAAAAGCGGTTGTTATCAATTTTGTTAAAAGTGTTGCTTCAATCATGCCAATTATTTTAACAAAATCCTTATACCTAATTTTCGAAAAGTTTGTAAATGAAACTGAGATTTCCAGATATACTCAAATTTTAGTTATTGGGTTAATACTTGTCGTATTAATTAGTACAATAGTTTTTGCTTATTTTCTATTAATTTATTTTCAAAAGGGCCAATACTTTGAGGATGAGCATAAAATTAATTTGGTACAGTGATTTAAATTTTACAGACCCAAATCAAAAGAAAAAGATAAGCGTAAAAATGAAAAAATTGATACTCGAGCTTTTATAAGAAAAGTTGTCACATTATTAAACTATCAAAAAACTACAATTGATCTTATCTTTAAAATAAAATTAACACACCAACATATTTTAACTAAAAAGCAGGTTTCACCATTTTCTCAAATAACTTAATTATTAAAAAATAAGGAGGTTATTAAAATGAGAAAAATATTAACAATATTGGGTGCAGTTACTATAACTACTACTTCAAGCGTCCCAACTATATCTTGTGGCCCAGAAAAAAGGGTTGCTAACAAAAAAATTAATCAAAGTAACATTAAAAATGAGGTTGAAAATTTTTTAGATGAGCATATATACAATTCTAGAGAAGAAGCAATAAGTGCATTATCAAAATCAGAATGAAAAGCCGAAGGCATTGCATATCTAGAATGTACAGTTTTGTCAAATCTTTTGCCTCGATCAATTTATGTTACTCCAATATTAAAAAATAACTATAGTTGGGAAAATGCTAGCGATGAAGCCTTTAGCACCGTATTTAAAATGGATGTATCAAATTTAATTGCAAAAAAATATAAAAATATAGCATCTAATTGATACTTAAATATCGAAGAAGCCGAAACAAAAATCAAACAAGAATTTCAAGGAGTTAGTGGAATCAAAAATGTTTCCTTACAGTGAAAAGATCAAAGAAGTTTTTCTGTTGAAGTTAAAATTAATTATGAAGAACGAGTGTCTGGGCCTTTGACACTTTCCTTTACATTATCTAAAAAAACCAATCTTGATTCCAAAATACTAGAAACATTAGAATTATATAAAAATCGAAAATTTGATTCAGAGTTGCAGCTAAAAGGAGCACTTACCACTGGTCTTACTCAAATTGAAGGAGTTAAAAGTATAAATATTACAACTCAGCAAAAAAGTTTAAATAATACTTTACAATGCAATATTACCGTTGAATACAATAATGGTTATGGCGGCGCTTTATTATATCAAAAAGACTTTTTAATCAAAATTGATTTGACCTCAAAAATTGAAAGTTTGTTATCGAATTTAAGTGAACAGTACTACGATAATAAAATAGCTGCTGAAACTAATATTGAAAAAAGGTTAAAACTAATAGACGGAATTGACGATGTTAATATTTCCTCTAATTCAGTAGAAGGAAGTATTAACATATTTAGTTACAATTTAATTGTTAAATACTTTGATACTGACTATATTGGAAAAGATACTTACCAAAGTAATTTTAAAATCAAGACAAATGTAAGTAATTTAATTCATGAAAAAGAACTAGAATTTCAACAAGAAGAATATGATAATTATTTATCTGTTGAAACAAGGGCCAAAGAATTATTAGAAAGCATTAATGGAATTTTCAAAGCTCAAGTAATTGATTTAAACAAAGAGTCATCTTATATTCATATGCGATTATCTTGTGACAAAAATTTTGTATTAGATGATTATGAAGTAAAATGAAATTTTAAAATTGATTTTCCAAAAATAAGTAAAGTAGCGGATCAAGAACTAAGTTACAGAAACAATTTGATTACAAAAACTGTTCAATTAACTGGATCAAAACTTGAGAGTAAAAGAATTGTTGCAATTTCTGCAAATCCGAAAATAATCTCTGTATCAATTAACGGATTAAATGTAACTGTTAGTGCAATGGCAAATGTTGCTGGAATTGTAAATACTCAAATTTCTTTAGAAGTGGCAAATACTCCAGAAACAATGACAAGTTTTAATGTTTCTCTTCAAGGAAAGCCAGAAGTTGAAGTCTTGGATAGCTCATTGCCTGACTTAATTCAAATGCGCACCGGATGAGAAAAAGAAATTGATTTTAAACTAAACTACTTTGATTCTAACTTAGATACAGTTTCAGCTGCGCCATCAGATAATGATGGTCAAACATCAGGGCAAATTATTTTAAAAGATCCTAGCAAAAGCATTTATACTTTGAAAATTAAAGCTTTAAAAGGTAATAATATTTCAAGCAATGGCCAACAAAAAATGAATATATTAGTAAACGAATCTATTGCTAAAAGCTTTGCCACTCAAATTCATGATTTACCTAATATATCATCTGATATTGATAGCAGTTCACAGCTCGCAATAAAAACTAAAACTACAGCGACTATTAAACTAAAACTGACCTTAAATGATTCAAAAGACATCGTTAAAGTTAGAGTAAGCGATGCTGACGGAATTGTTGAACCAACTTTAACAAAAATCGATGAATCAACATATAAACTAGAAATTTATGGTGCTAAAAGTAACAGCTGAATGCCCATTGGTGGTAATCAAGATGTTATTATCAGCATAAATGATAAAGATGTTTGAAAAGTTAATACTAGAGTTAGATAAGCTTTTAAAATATAGTGTTAAAATTAATTTCATTTCCTATAAATAGTATTAAACACTTATGCCAAATCATAAAATATCGCATTTTTAATCAAATATATAATAAAAAATACAAGCAGTTTAAGTTTGTATTTTTTTAACTTTTACAAAGACTTTGAACAATAGTTAGCTCTAATATTTTATATTTTAGAAAGTTAATTTTCAGAAATTTACTTCAAGAAACTTATTTAACAACTTCAGTTGTTTGTAATATGGCTCAAATTGATAAACAATTATTAATAAAGTAACAGCCCTATTTTAAAAGGCCGATAAAATATTTTGTTATTAGTTTTTTTCTAAACGCATTTAAATTTATTGCTTCTGTCTTAAACACAAAGCCAAATATTTCAAATACAAGTAAATTTTTTTTATTAAGACTTATTAAGTTTTCTCATATATCATTTTTTAACTATCCAAATTGGACATTAAGTATTTTTAAAAGTTTTTCAGAATTTGTTTCAAGTATTTGTATATCTGCGACGAATAAATTTTAAAACTTTATTCTCTCTATCTATCTTTCGCAGACTTTTTAACTCTTCAATAAAGTTTTTATTATTTTTTTGTCATGTTTGACTTTGGTTTTAAACTTATTGTACATATTGTTGACTATATTTTATTATCTTTGGTTTTTCCATTCTCTTTAAGATTTAGCATTTTTTTCACTCTTTTTCGGTGCATATATTTTTTTTTGAAGACAAATAGCATTGTAAAATAATTTGCTTCATGAATATATAGTTGTGTCTTACAAAAAAAAAAAAAAAAGTTTTAGAAACCTGTAGATGGTTTCTAAAACTTTTTTTATAGTTAAATTACGCAAGCATCACATTCATAATTTTCACTATTTTCAAGAACTTCTTGACGAACACGAACATAGTAAATTGATGCACAACCACTTGTGAAAGCACGAATATAAGCTTTATTTAAATCACGAGTTGTTGCCTGATCAGTCATAAATAAAGTTAAAGAAATTGCCTGATCAACATGTTGTTGAGCAGCAGCGACAACATCAATAATTGGATTTGGTCCAACTTCGTATGCACCCATTGCGTAGTATCCCATATTTTCAAAATCAATTTTATAGGCTGGTACATAAACTCTTCCCAATTTACCTTCTTTACGAACTTCAACTGGAGCTACAACTGGCTGCAAACTTGGAGTGCATGATGATAAATAACTAATCGATCCTGTTGGAGCAACTGCCATTAAATGCGAATTAGCAATTCCTTCTTTTTGAATTTTTTCGCTTAGCAAAATTCACTGTTCTTGCGTTGGAATTTCAATATTATACTGTGCAAAAATTTCTTTAATTCGAGATGTTTGAGGTGACCATTTTGATGGTTCACATTTGGTATATTTTTCAAAATATTTTCCATCTGCAAATTGAGTTTTTTCAAAATCTGTGAATGCTCCAAATGATTTTACTAATTCATTTGAAGCCTTAAAAGCATGATAAGCCATTACATAGAAAAAAATATTTGTAAAATCAATTGCCTCAGGTGAGTTATAAAAAATTTTGTTAGTTGCTAAAAAACCGTGTAAGTTCATAGCTCCTAATCCCACTGCTCGATTTTTGCGATTTCCTTGTTCAACTGAAGGAGCACATGACAAATCACTATTTCTTGAAACATGATTTAAGGCTCATATTGAGTTAAAAATAGCTTCTGAAAATTCGCTGCCACTTTCCATCATTTTAGCAATATTAACACTTCCTAAGTTACAACAAATGTCGTCTCCAATACTTTTGTATGTTAAATCAACATTAAATTCACTTGGGGTACTTACTTGAACAATTTCACTACATAAGTTACTCATGACAATACGCCCTTGGTTGGCGTGAGCATTGCGATTGTTAACAGTATCGTCGAATAACAAGTATGGATATCCACTTTCAAAATGCAATTCAGCAATTGTTTGAAATAGTTTACGAGCACTAATGAAAGTTTTTTTAATTTCAGGATTATTAAGCATATTGTAATACTCTTTAGTAATTGAAATATCGCTCATAGCCTTTTTATAAACACGCTCAACATCATAAGGACTAAACAGCGCCATTTCTTCATTGTTTTTTGCTAATTCAAAAGTAATATCTGGAACAACAACTCCCAAAGATAGCGACTTAATACGAATTTTTTCATCGGCATTTTCACGTTTAGTGTCCAGGAAGCTCATAATATCAGGGTGATGAACATTTAAATAAACAGCACCAGCTCCTTGTCGTTGGCCCAGTTGATTAGCATAGGAAAAAGAATCTTCTAAAATTTTCATAACTGGAATGATCCCTGTCGCTTGATTTTGGATTTGCTTAATTGGTGCTGAAAATTCACGCAAATTCGTTAAACATAAAGCAACTCCACCACCACGTTTTGACAATTGCAATGAAGTAGTAATTGCTCTTCCAATTGACTCAATATTATCTTCAACACGAATTAAATAACAAGATATGAATTCCCCGCGTTGTTTTTTTCCGGCATTTAAAAAAGTTGGCGTTGCTGGTTGAAATCTTCCCAACATCATTTGATCTAAAATTTTACTTGCCTTGTTAATGTCACTGTCTCCCAAAAATAAAGAACACATTAATACTCGTAATTCATAATCTTCTAAATATTGCTTACCATCAAAAGTTTTCAATCCATAAGCGTTGAAAAACTTTAGTGCTCCCATGAAACTAGGAAACTCATGGTTATATTTAAGTGCTTTAGTGTATAAGTTGGCAATAGCATCTAAATCATAACTATCAATAATTTCAGCTTCATAATAATTATTATTAACTAATCAAGTAATCTTTTCTTTTATATCTCTAAAAGTTTTCGTATTTGGAATTACATGATTTTTCATATATACTCGTGCCGCTTCTAAGTCTAACTTAAAGTTATCTTTTCCCACACTAAACAGTTTCGATTTTGCATTTAATTCAATATATTCGTCAGATTCATTTGTTCCTGACAAAGTTAAAATTTTATTTTCGCTCATAATTATTTTCCCCTCAAAAATTTTTAATAATTTCGCTGATTGTTTCAACGTCATTTTTTGTTCCTAATAATTCAAATTGATATAAAAGTGGGACATTTAGCCGCTTTGAAATAATCGGTCCTGCTAAAGCAAATGTATCACCAAAGTTTGTATTTCCTGAAGCAATTACTCCACGACAAAAATCACGATTCTGCTTATTATTCAAAAACTTAATAACTTGTTTTGGAACTGCCCCATCAGTTAAATTTCCACCCCCACTATAAGTTGGAGTGATCAAAACATAGTCACTATTAACTAAAATTTCCTCATTAATTTCAAACGGAATACGTGAGTTATCAATTCCCAATTTTTGAATAAAACGATGGGTATTATTGGAAATTGAAGAAAAGTAAACTACATGAATCGGTCCACTGGGTTTGACAACATTTTTAGTTGCAACTTTTGTAACATCCTTATGCATTGCTTTAAAACTCTCAATCTTCGTCTTCAGTCTCTTCAGACAACCCCATAACATATGAAGAACCATTACCTGAAAAGAAATCATGATTTTCATCAGCTCTAGCTGATAATTGAGTAAAAATTTCAGGTTTTATACGTGTTTCTTCTTCTGTAAATGGTGAATCATATCCTAGATTTTGTAAAAATTTACCTGCATTGTAAACGCTAAATTTAATTGCATCTTCAGCAAGTCCAAAATCAGCATATAGCTCTGTCAAATAATTTTTCTCCAAATCAATTAGCTCAAACAATAGATCAAAAACAAAGGTTTTCATCTCTGCCTGCTTTTCAGGTGATAGTTTTTCTACCTTGCGTTGATACTTATAACCACTATAGTAGTTATGAATAACTTTATCTCTTAATATTAGACGAATAATATCAGAAGTATTTGGCATTTTCCCACGAGCAGATAAATAAAATGGTAAATAGAATCCTCCATATAGTAAAAATCCTGGCATCATTGCAGCGGCCACTTTCGATTTTAAAGGGTCAGTCCCAACATAGTATGGAATTAAGGCACGAGCACGAGCTTGTAAACTTTCAGTCTCAATTACTCATTCGTGGGCTTCTTCTATTTGTTCGCTTGAACATAGAGTTGAAAATATTGTTCCGTATGAACGTGCATGTACACCAACCATAAATGCGAAGTTGGTATAAATAACTTGCTCATGATCTGTTAATGCATTATTAATTTGAGCTGTATCTCCAACAGTTGCCTGAATAGTGTCTAATAAAGTTAATCCAGTGAAAGTTCTGGTAACTAGTTGTTGTCATTCAGGAGTTAGTGTTTTTCATGACACAATGTCATTTGAAACCGGAATCTTTTCTGGGAGTCAGAAGTTTTGAGTAACCCTAGTTCAAACTTCTAAATCTTTTTCATCATTAATAAAATTTCAATTGACAGAACGTAATTTGCTATTAAAGCCATTTAGAGCATACTCTAATGGTGATACCGATTCTTGGTAGTATTTGTTATTATTTGACATAAAAACCTTTCCTTTTCATAATTTGATAAGTTTAAATAAAGTCGAGGCTTAGTAAACTAGCATCGATATAATTTATTATCTGTTTTATTTTATATTGCCTATTTTTAAAGAAAACAGCATTAAATTGCCATGAATATTGTATATCTTTAACTTTTCCATTCAGCTAACACTTTTTCTCTTTCAAACAGAAACTCATTTTGTGTATGCAAAAGTTTAACCTATAGTCCCTACGTTTGGCAAGGGGTGGAGTCTGTAGCCCATTTTGCTACACTATATAAGTTTCTATTTGCTTATCATTATAACCAAAGTTTTTTTGAAAAACCCATAAACATATTTACAAATGAAAATAGTATTTTTTTCCAAATTTTGCTGAAGAAATTTTGAAAGATTTTCTAAAATTTTTTTTAGCTTTGCATATTTTTTAAAAAAAGGGCTTTTGAATCGATAATGTTTCAATAAAAGTTAAAAAAGTCTATTTTTGTGGTATAAATTATTTAAGAAAATATATTTAGGCCTAAAAAGGTAATTGCTGAAAGAATGCTGATAGAGAATAAAAAATATTAATAAATTAATTTGAGCTGAAAATGAATCAAACTAAAGTATTAGAATTTTTATGTAAAAGGGCCCTTTATATCAAAAATTGAAAGGTATCATTATGGAAAAAAACTTAAAAGTAACTGAAAATAAGCAATCACCAGCTAAACCTGATGAAGAAGAAATTAAGCCATTTGTTTTTAAACAAAAGGAAGTTAAACGTCAATATGCGACAACTCAAATTCCTACCAAAGTATTTGCGTTAGGTGGGTTAGAAGAAATTGGTAAAAACACATATGTTGTTGAATACGATAATGAGATTATTATTATCGATGCTGGAGTTAAATTTCCAGATGCAACAATGTTAGGAGTTAATGCAGTTATTCCTGATTACTCATATTTAGTAGAAAATCAAAAAAAAATTAAGGCTCTATTTATAACTCATGGTCATGAAGATCACATTGGGGGAATACACTATTTATTAAAACAAGTCGATATTCCTGTAATTTATGCGCCTGAATTAGCTTCGGCCTTAGTTCGTGATCGTTTAAAAGAAAATAAATTAACTGGCAAGACAGTCGTTAAAGAATATGTTGCTGATGATATTTGAAAATCAAGCAACTTGCGTGTAAGTTTTGCTGCTTTAAACCATTCAATTCCTGATGCTTTTGGAATTCTAGTTGAAACTCCTAATGGAAATATTTTTTCAACTGGAGATTACAAATTTGACTGAACACCATTAGGGCATTATACAGAATTAAATAAACTAGCAGCAATGGGTGATAAAGGAATTGAGCTTTTAATGGCAGATTCAACTAATGCTGAAGTTGAAGGTTATACTCCAAGTGAAAAGGGAATTATTGAAAACATTGATCAACTTTTTTTAAAGGCAAAAGGACGTATTATGATTACTACTTTTGCTTCAAATGTTCACCGTATTCAACATATTATTGAAACAGCTAATCGTTATGGCCGTAAAATTGTGATTTTGGGTCGTTCAATTGAGCGTATTATTAAAATAATTCGTCAAATGGGACACTTAAAAATTTCTGAAAAAGAATTTATCAAGCCAAATGACATTGATAAATATCCGGATAATCAAATCATGGTAATTACGACTGGTTCACAAGGAGAGCCAATGGCAGCCTTGTCAAGAATCGCTACAGGAAAGCATCAATCAGTAAATATTAAGCCTGGTGATACTGTTATCTTCTCATCATCACCAATTCCTGGTAACCGTGCTGATGTTGAGCGTTTAACTAACCGTTTAACTCGTGTTGGAGCAGTTGTTATTGAAAACTCAGCAAACAATAAGATTCACTCTTCAGGGCATGCTAGTCAAGAAGAACAAAAATTATTGTTTAGCTTATTGCGACCTAACTACTTTATGCCAATGCATGGAGAATTTAGAATGTTGAAAAAACATGTTGAAACTGCTGAATCTGTTAATTTGGAGCCAGGACATGGATTTGTTATGGCTAACGGTGATGTATTAGAATTGCTGAACGGACATGCTAAAGTCGAAAAACGTATAGAAGCTGATGCAATATATGTTGATGGTAAGGACATGACAGGTCAAGCTTCAAATGTAATTCGCGAACGTGATATTTTAAGTCGCGATGGTTTAATTTCTGTTGTCGTTTCAATTGATTCACAAACTAATAAATTATTAAGTCAACCAAAAATTATTTCTCGTGGAAGTTTTTATGTTCGTGATTCAGGAAATGTTATTGGTGAATCAATTAACATTGTTACTAATGCTGTTTTGGAAGTTCTTAATTCTCCAAAGCCAACTTTTGGGGCAATCAAACAAGCAATCAAACAATCTTTATCGCCATATATTTTTAAAACTAAACGTCGTAATCCATTGATTATTCCCGTTATTTTAAATAAAAAACCAAGTGATAAATAAAATAAAATAAATTACCAAAAGAGGCTAAAAAATAACTTATTGTAAAGATAGGTTATTTTTTGTGTTTAAGATATAATTATTATGGTTACGAAAGGAGAGAAAATATGAGAAATCAAAGTATTGTTCCACGTGGGTTTATTGTTTTTGCCCAAATATTAGGAACAGTAATTGCCGTAATCGGATTAATTGCTGCTTTTTACTTTATTAATGATCAATTAAAAAATTTAGCTGTGACAGACCCAAATTTTGTTGAATCTAAAATCTTATGAAGTATTGTTTTGGCAGTTTGTTTATACATGGTATGAAAAACGATTTATACAGCTATTGTTATTTGTAAATTTGTTAAAGAAAGCGATGATCAAGAAATAATTGCTAACCGTTATATCTTAGCAGTTTTATCATTAACATTAGGAGGATTTTTGACTCCTTTTGTGTTAACGCAATTTAGAAATATGGAAACTGTTTCAACAGTTAAACCACGTTGATTCTTATCAAGAGTTTTAGGATTGACAATGTTAGTAGGAGGGATCCTTGGTTTAGGAGGATTCTTGTTATCAGCATTGACAGGTGCTTTTGGTGCAACAGGAATTAGTTTTGCTGATATTTTGGCAAATACTAGTGGGCTAGTGACTTTTATAATTTTAATTAGTTTAACAGCTCTTGGTGCAATTGGAGTATTAACTTTCTATGGTGGAAATAAACAAGAGATTTTTGATGGTAATACTACTGCAAGTAAAATTATGAACAGTGTAGCAGTTATGTTTTTAATTGTTGCAACTCTTGAATTAGTATGATTAATCATTATCTCAATTATTAGACTATTGGGAGCAATTGCAGATCTATTCCAAAAAATGGGTCAAGAAAGCGGATTTATGAAAGCTTTTGCAATTATGTGAGCTTTAGCAAATGTTGTCTTTACATTCTACTATGTTATGATGATTGTTAGAATTTCAGTTGAATGTATTGCTGGGATTTGAGCTCGTGATGGTCGTGTTGTTATTAAATACAATGAGAACGTTGCCAGAGTTGAACAACAAAAACAAGCAAGATAAAAAACTATGGGCATGCATTATCGCATCTCCATAGTTTTTTTAGATAAGATTTTCAATAATTAAAAAAATTATAAATAGACCAAATAAGAAAACTAAAATTTTAAAAATAATTGGAAAAAAATTTGCGCCAACTCAATAAATTGAAAAAACTATATACTTTGCAACATAAAAAACACAAATTACAAACAGAATAAAAAAATTTCAAATTCGGGCAATTACTTTCATTTTGATATATTCTTTCTATATAATTTATTTCATAAATATTTATTTTTAAATTATACTAAATTTTGCTATTTTTTTTACAGGAAATGGTAAAAAAAAATTTATTTTGCAAAGGATGATTTGAAAGCAAAAATAAAATATGGAAGTATCAACTAATTTAAATATTTCAGGACTCTTGAATAATTTTAATTGAAGACATATAAATTAATTAATGTTATCTTAAAGAGGTCGTAATTTGTCTTTTGTTTGATGGCATTCACGGGCATATAATATTATTGATAGTTTCTTCTTTTAAAGGATACTAGTATTCGGCTCCTGTAACATCTAACAACTTATATTAATTTTGTCTTGACATTTATTTATTTTTTTTATTTGTAATACTCGATAAATACGCTAATAAAGTATTTAAATTAAAATTCTCGAAGACATTGGAATACACAATCAAATAGACAATAATTTTCTAAATTTAATGTACTCGGTTTTTGTTAAAATTGGTTTTGCGAGCTCTAATAAATTGGTTTTTTTATTTTGAATAATATTCATTCATCATAAAAATACTAAGACAGAAATCATTCAACCAAAGACTGACAAAACTTCTAGAGCAAATGCTCATCCAAACGGAATTGCTGTATTCACTTTATTAGGATTGTTTTCATGAGGTACAAAAATTATAATTAAAACTACAGCAATTAATGTCGCTATCCCCAGACCAAATAGTCCAACAAGCCCCTTTAGTTGTCAAGAACTTTCTTTGCTATTAATTTTGTATTCTTCCATTTGATCAAAGGCATTGAGGATTTCAAAGATTCCTTTTAGGTTTGCCTGTTTGAAATTAGCTTGTGATACTTGTAGGGTATCAGTTCGACGCTTATATCTAAACAAAGCAGTTAAAAAATTAAGCTTAGTTATTTGTATCGTTAACTTATCCTGCCCACGTGATTGCTTTAAACGCTTTAAAACTTCTTCGCCTGATAATGCCGATTTTGATATTTTACCAAAAACAAAAATTATCAATTTGCCAACTATCATTAGTAAAATTAGTAAGGATATAAAGATTATTAAAATAATAACAATAGCTCCATCCTCAGCCTTAAGTTTGCCATTAAACATTTTACTCACTCCATTCAATAATTAATTATACAAGATTATGGAATCAGCTTAAACCCCTAACCAATCTTTAGTAATATTGTATTAATATAATTAAAAAAATGAATTTCATTTGAAATTCATTTTTTGTTCTAATAATTAATTACTTATTAGATATTGCTTCAATTCCTGGTAAAGCTTTACCTTCCATATATTGTAGTGATGCTCCTCCACCAGTTGAAATTCATGAAAAATCATCTCTAAATCCTAATTTAATCGCAGCAGCAGCAGAATCTCCACCACCAATTAATGTAAAGGCATTTTCCAATTTAGCAGCTGATTCACAAACAGCAACTGTTCCAGCTTTAAAGTTTTCAAATTCTGAAACTCCCATTGGTCCATTTCAAACAACTGTTTTTGCTCCAGCTAATTCCTTTTGAAACAACTCAATAGTTTTTGGCCCAATATCTAGCCCCATCAAACCTGCAGGAACATCTAAACCACAAAATGTTGGCTCAACATCAGCAAATGTTGATGCACAAGCTGAATCAACTGGTAAAATAATTTTTCCATTTGCTTTCTCCAAGTATGTCTTAGCTAATTCTACTTTATCTTCTTCTAATAAAGAAGATCCAATTTCGTGACCTAACGCTTTCATAAATGTATAAGTCATTCCACCACCAACTAAAATTTTGTCAACTTTAGTTAATAAGTGATCAATAACTCCGATTTTATCAGAAACTTTTGCTCCA
This sequence comes from Mesoplasma syrphidae, assembly GCF_002843565.1. Classification (NCBI taxonomy): domain Bacteria; kingdom Bacillati; phylum Mycoplasmatota; class Mollicutes; order Entomoplasmatales; family Entomoplasmataceae; genus Mesoplasma; species Mesoplasma syrphidae. The sequence goes on along the minus strand of NZ_CP025257.1, from coordinate 223,526 downwards.
CCCAAAATCGCTACAAATGGACGTTCAGGAGTATCAATTCCTTTGCCCAACATTTCAATTTCGGATTGAACCAAAAATCCCAATGCTGATTCTTCAATATTTTCTGAAATTCCTACATTTGATGCATGTGCACGATGAGCAGTTCCAAATGCGTCATTTACGAAAACATCTCCCAATGATGCTCAATATTTTCCCAACTCTGGCGCATTTTTGGATTCAGCCTTAACAACTTCACCATCTTTAACATCTTCAAAACGAGTATTCTCAAATAATAAGACTTCTCCCGCCTGCAAACTCTTGATAGCTGTTTCTAATTCAATCCCTCTTGTTTGAGGCACAAATTTAACAGTTTGCTCTAAAACTTCTGCCAATCTTTTTGCCACTGGTGCTAAAGATTTAGTAGCTTTATCTTCTTCACTTTTAATTCTTGATAAATGGGAAAATAATACAATTTTAGCCCCGTTTTTAACTAAGTGTTTAATTGTTGGTAATGCCGCTTGAATACGGTTGTCATCAGTAATTACACCATCTTTTAATGGCACGTTAAAATCAACACGCACCAAAACAGTTTTACCATTAACTTTAATGTCATTTAAAGTTTTCTTTTGATTATAATTCATACTTTCTCCTTCTTTTTTAAAAATATCATTCTTTATAATTTTAACTCATTTGTACCTTTTTTACTAAACAACTTTAATTCAAATTAAGAAACTTTCTATCTTAAATACTTATTTGAATAATAAAAAAACAGCCGTAGCTGTTAATTTTATTAAATTATGAAATTAAAATTATAATCCCATGAAGTACATAGTTGTTCTAACTAATTGAGAAACATATGAACTTTCATTGTCATATCATGAGAATACTTTAGCCATTTGTTTTCCATTAACTGTAGTAACTTTTGTTAAAGTAGCATCAAAGATTGATCCAAATGATGAACCGATTGTATCACCTGAAACGATTGGTTGATCACAGTATTTAATAGCTAATTTTAAATCAGCATCAGATTCAATAGCTTTTTTCATTGTTGAGTTAATTAATTCAACTGAAACTTCTTTATTGAATTCAACTGTTAAATCAGTGATTGATCCTGTAATTGTAGGAACACGTAATGCTAAACCATCTAATTTTCCTTTTAATTGAGGTAATACTAAAGAAACTGCTACTGCTGCTCCTGTAGTTGATGGAATAATGTTTCATGCTGCTGCACGTCCACGACGTAAGTCAGCGTGTGGTAAATCTAATAATTTTTGATCATTTGTTACAGCATGAACTGTAGTCATTAATCCTTTTTCAATTCCAAAGTTTTCATCTAGAATTTTAGCCATTGGTGCTAAACAGTTAGTTGTACATGATGCTCCTGAAATAATTACATCATCAGCAGTTAATTCTTTATGGTTAACTCCGTAAACAACAGTTTTCATTTCTCCAGTAGCTGGTGCTGAAATAACAACTTTTTTAGCTCCTGCAGTAATGTGTGCTGATGCTTTTTCTTTTGATGTATAGAATCCAGTTGATTCAATAACTAAATCAATTCCTAGTTTTCCTCAAGGTAATGCACTAGCATCTCTTTCTGCGAAAACTTTTACTTCTTTACCATTAATAACAATAGCTCCCTCTTTAGCAATAATTTGTCCTTCATGGAATTTTCCTTGAGCTGAATCAAATTCTAATAAGTATGCTAAAGTTTTTGTATCTGTTAAATCGTTAATAGCAACAATTTCAACACCTTTATCAAATAATTGTCTAAATGTAAGACGACCGATTCTTCCGAATCCGTTAATTGCAATTTTTTTTGCCATTTTGTGTTTTTCCCTCTCTTATATATAAGTTAATTATATGCTTTTTTTGAAAAAAAGGAAATATTTAAATAAATACCCCCTTAGTTATTGTGTCTTTTCAGAAGCTCTTCTATGGTTATTACCCTTCAATTCAAAACTAACTGCTAAAGTTCGAATTCGCTCCATAAAACGATTTTGCTTAGTTTTTTCAACAGCTGAATTATCACCTTTAATGACATAATTTTCTTTTAATTCTTCCATTGAAAAATTTGAAGTAAAGAAAGTGATTTTTTTATGTTCCATACGATAATTTAAAATTGTAAATAAAAAATCATCTCTTCATCAGTTGGAAACTGACTCTCCTCCAATATCATCTAAAAATAAAATATCAGTTCTTTTAAATTTTGAAATAAATTGATTGTTTTTAGTTTTTTTATTACTTTCGGATCAGGAGTTTTTTTCTGAATTAATAAGGTTTCCAACATTTGCAAATGAAACACTATAATTTTTAAATGCCGCGTGATTGGCAAGAACTTTTATTAATGTTGTTTTTCCAATACCTGGTTCCCCATATAGGTACAATCCTTTTGAATATCCTTTTTGCAAGCGGGTCAATGCATCTTTTAAAAAAATTTTGCGTTTTTCAATTTCATCTTTAGTAAATAGATCAGCATTTTTTTCCACATCCAGCAAATATTCTGGAATTGTGAAATCAAAGCCATCCAAATCATAATCAAGATAAATAAAATGTTGCTTCATTTCATAATTCTTATTCTCTGTTAATCAATGAGCGCATTTTTTAAGTTTGATATAAAATCGACCATTTGTGAATTCCAAAGTTTTTGCATATCCTTTTGTTGTTTGACGGCATTTCTTTAATGGACCTGGTTCGCATTGAATAAAAACACTAACAAATTCATCTAAGATGGGTTCATTTACCACCAACATTTGATCGCTTATCTGGTGCAACGAAATCAATTCTTGAATAACTGTATTTTTTTTAAAAACTGTTATTTCATTATTCATGGTTACTCCTTTACATATTATTGGCAATTACTAAAATATCATTATCAGTCAGTTCATCATTTTCATATTGCTTAAAATCAAACGTTTCAAATTCCATATCAGTTACTTTTGAACTTTGGAAACTAGTGCTTTTTACAACTATTTCAGACTTTTTGGTACGTTTTGCGCCTTTATTAGCTCCCTTTAGAAACGCCATTACTTGGTGGGCCGTATTTAAATTTTCTTGGTAAAGTGTCTCTGCAATTTTGGAAATGTAATTAACAATAACTTTACCTTCATTTTTTAAAAATGAAAATTCCATTAAACAATTAACTACTCCCCTTGTTGATTTGTACTTACTTATTATATCCCTAATTCCATTTTTAATTATTGAATTTGGAAGAGAATTTGTTAACATTTCATAATAGGTTTCACAATCATAAAAACTCATTTCTTCAGCTTTTTTTATTTCTGCTGATGATAGTCCCAAAGTAATATTTCGCAGGTTTTTTGAAGCTTTTAAAGCTTTTAGAACTTCAATCTCAAAAATCTTTTCATTAATTTCACGGTTTTCAAAACTATAGCTTGCAATGATCATTTCGGCTATTTCTGTTTCATTGAAAGAACGTATCGCTAAAGCTGTACTTAGCAAATTAGAAATATACTCATCTTCAAAATCCATTACAATATTTTCTTGATAAATTAATTCTGCTACTTTATCTAAGTTTAGTAGTTTTTTACACAACTTGACATTTTTAGACTTAGAAATTGGAGATGTAAATAATGTTGTATTAGCAATTGTATTAGCAATTGTATTAAACTCATCTTCAAAGATATCAGCAAAATCGACTGATACTTCTTCAAACTCTTCGTCATTGCGTTTAGAAGAACGCTCCTTGAAAATAAACTTTGCTGCCTCATAATTTTCTTCACCCAATTTTTTGTTCAGCGTTTTATTAAATACTTCATTAGCAAAAAAATCTTTTGGTGATAGCGGAGCTAAAATATTAAACTTACAATTCCCTGTTGTTTTTGCGATTAGAGTTTTAACTAATTTTAAAGCTTCCAATTTTTTAAGATTTCGTTCAAATTGCTTTTCAGTTGTTGACGTCAAATTAAATAGGCGTTCGATTGTAAACGGCATTGAATTGATTTTTTGGAGCAACTCAAATTCTTGAATTAAGGTTAAATATAATCCTGTAGCAGAACTTCCTATTATTGGTTGATATAAATTTAAAAGAATTGTGCGGTCAAACTCATCAATTCGCTCGGTAATATTGATCGTATATTTTTTATCTACAAAAATCATTTTATTACCTCCAATATAGATTGATATTATTATTTTTTTTATCTAAAATGTTGATAAATTGAAAAGTTTCTTTGAATATTTTTTTAGTTTTTTTACTAACCCTTTAACCCATTGAGTTTACGGGGCTTTTCCACTTTTCCACTTTGATGCTTTTAACCAAAAAAAATGCTAATAATAAAAAATAAACTCACTCATAAGTGTGAGCCTATTTATTTTTTTAAAATTTGACATTTGGGGCAATAATAAGTTCCTCTGCCATTAACAAAATTTTTAGCAATTTTAAACCCACAGTTGAAACATGGATGACCAGCACGAAGATGAACTTTCAAATGTTCTTGATAATTTCCTTCAACCTCAACACTAGATTTAAAGGTATGAATTGTTGTTCCACCAAGTTCAATAGCTTTTGACAAAATTTCTTTCGAGGCCTTCATTAAATTTTTACAATCTTGTAGAGTCAAATTGTTAGCTGGCTCCTCAGGAGACATTTTTGTTGCAAATAAAACCTCATTTACATAAATGTTCCCTAAACCGGCAACAACTGTCTGATCTAATAAAAGTGTTTTTATTGCTTTGCGACTGCGCTTTGTCTTCGAGTATAAATATTCTGAAGTAGCCCCAAGTTGACCCGGAATAGGCCCCAATTTGACTAAAGAAGGGCTATTTTTGTAAGTATCTACGGAGTATAGTTCTAATGTTCCAAATTTTCGCGTATCGTAGTAGCGCGCAAATTTTCCATTACTTAAAGCTAATTGAGCTTCCAAATGTTTTTGATCATAGCTATATGAATTAGCTTCTTCAATCATTCATTTTCCTTCCATGCGCAAGTGAGAAATTAAAACCCAATCCTCTAATTTAATAGCAATATACTTAGCATAATTAGTAACTTCTACAATTTTTTGATTTTTGACAGCTGCCTTAAATGTAGTTATATCAACATTTTTTAATAACTTAGTATAAAAAATCATACTATCGGTAATTGTAAGATTTTTAATTTCGCGATTTAAAATTTTGGCAACTGTTGTGACTTCTGGTAATTCTGGCATAGTTCCTCCTATTTAAGTTTAAATCAGTTTTCACCTGATGCTTGAGTAACGCTTAAACTAACCTTGATTTCGTTGTTCAAATTTAATATTTCAAACATTTTTTGCATCGCAATTTCCATTTCTGAAATAATGATTTCCACAGCTTTTTGTGACTCATTATTTTTTATTTCAAAAATAATTTCATCATGAATTTGAGCTACAATTTTGCTTGATAATTGTGCCTTGTTTAGCTCGTTATAAATATTAATCATTGCTACTTTCAAAATGTCTGCTGCCGTACCCTGAATTGGCATATTAACTGCGACTCTTTCTCCAAACTGACGCAACTGATAATTCGTTGATTTTAATTCATCAATCTTACGTTTACGATTAGCTAATGTTAAAGCAAAACCATTTGCCTTTGCAAACTCAATTTCTTTTGACTTGAAAGTTGCAATTTCTGGAAATGCTTCGTAATAAGCAGTAATGAAATTTTTGGCTTCTGGAATTGAAATATTTAAATCATTTGATAAACCGAAATCACTTAATCCATAAATAATTCCAAAATTAAAGACCTTCGCTACTCGACGCATTTCTGGACTAACTTTTTCATTATCTTTTAATTTATAAATCATTCTGGCAGCTTCAGAGTGAACATCTCGCTGATTATTGAAAATATCAATTAAAGTTTTTTCATTTCCCATTTGAGCAAGAACACGCAATTCTATTTGTGAATAATCAAAACTATAAAACAAAGTGTCATCTTCAGTTACAAAAATTTTGCGAACCTCTTTTTGAGCTGGGTCATGTATCGAAATATTTTGAATATTTGGTTCTGAACTGCTTAATCTTCCTGTATTTGTCAATGTTTGATTAAAAATCGTGTGAACCTTACCATCATCAAAAATAAATTTTTCAAATCCACGCAAATATGTCGAATATAGTTTTGAATATTTACGATGCTCTAGCAACAAATTAACAACTGCATGTTCAGTACGAAGCTTTTCTAAAGTTTCCTTTCCGGTACTTCCTTTTGCAAGATTGGGTAGTCCTAATTTTTCAAATAAAAGTTCTTGAATTTGCTTGGGTGATGCAAAGTTAAAACTGTCATTTATTTGGTCACCCAGAATGTCGCGCATATGCAACTCCAACTCATTAACTTTGTTTAAAATATTTAAAGTTTGTGCTTTTAATTCCTGTCTGTCAATTAAAATTCCATTTTGTTCAGTTGTATACAATACTTTGACAAAAGGTAAATCTATCTTTTCATAAAGATCAATTTGATTAGTTTCTTTCAGTTTTTCATAGACATCAGGTTTAGTCATTTTTATGTATAAAGCCTTTTTAGTAATGAACATTGCCTTAGAATCTAAATCAATTTCGCCAGTACGCTTAGCTCCTTTACCATAGATATATTCGTCTTCAGTAATATTTAATTCTGGAGAAACCAATCTCAAATGATCAACAAATAAGGACTTAACATTCGCATTTAGTGCATAGCTAGCAACCATCATATCATAATCAAAAGCATCATAAGAAACATTATAACCCGCCATTTTTAGTAAAGTCACAGTACGCTTAATGTCATATGTTGATTTTTTGTAAGAAAGATTTTTCAAAAAAGTATCTAATGCGACATCAAAGTTTTTCTCAGGTTCATTGTGATCAAAAATACTCAATTGCCTAGCAATATTACTAAAATTGATAAAAAAGTTTCCTTTTTGGTTGCTAATGGCAATACCAATAATTTGGCCACGATGATAGTTTTCTTCTAGTGATTCAACATAAATTGAATTTTCCTCACAGGCATACTCATTGCTTCAAGAACTCAAAATTTGATACTCATGCTTTTCTTCATTATTAATTTGCTCTGCTCGATTGCTCAAGCGTTTTGTAACTGAAAACATTTCGTATTTTCGCAAAAATTCTACTAACGAGTTAATTGACAAATTAAGTTTTCGAAATTCTAAATTATCAACATGTGTATTAGTGGCAATCGTCGCAATTTTTTTACATAAAAACGCCGAGTCCTTGTCAGCTTCTAGTTTAATTTTAACTGCCCCTTTAATACTATCTAAATTTTTATATATCTTTTCGATTGAACCATACTCAGTTAATAATTTAATTGCTGTTTTTTCTCCAATTCCGGCAACTCCCTTTAAGTTATCAGATGCATCTCCCATTAAACCTTTTAAATCAACAACTTGTTCTGGAGTGCAAGCCCATTTTTCAAACAATTCCGCTTTCCCGAATGTTTTTAAATCACTGGTTCCTGATACTGGAATTAGAACAACTGTCTTATCTGATATAAGCTGAAACATGTCTTTATCACTTGTCAAAATTTCAACATCACAATCTTCAATCTCATTTTCAATTGTTTTTGTTAGCGAACCAATAATATCATCTGCTTCGATATTGTCTAATTCATATCATGAGATATTTGCAGCATCCAAAAATTCACGAACAATTGGAAATTGTTGCACAAGTTCATCTGGAGTTTGTGACCTTCCAGCTTTATAATCTTTTAACATTTCATGTCTGAAAGTCTTTTTGCCTTTGTCAAAAGCAACCTTAACATCATAATATTCGCGATTAGATAATAAGCTTGTAATCATATTAGCAAATGAAAAGACTGCATTTGTTGGGATTCCTGTTGATGTTGTCAATATCGTTCCACGATATGCACCTGCAAAATAAGCTCGAAAGATTAAGGAATTTCCATCTACTAATAATATCTTTTTATTTGCCATCATATTCTCCTACTTTTTTATTACTTTAATAATTCGATTCAACTTACCACTAATTTTACCTTGATATTCCTCAGTTTGAATTTCCAATCCCAAAATTATTCCAGCTTGTAAGTCATATTTAATTTTTTGGTATGTTCCTGCAAAGATTGTAATGTCAATTTCATCAGTATCATCAATTAAATTTAAAAATGCCATTTCCTGATTATTTTTATCTTTTTTAGTTCTTATCATTGCAACATATCCAATAACATTACTATATCCTTTGAATGACTTTGCCTTATTAATATCTGTTGGTTTTAAACCGGCATTATCAATTTTAATTTTTGTTATTGGATGAGATGTTAAATAAAACCCATAAATTTCTTTTTCATATTCAGAAATAATTTCATTTTGAATTTCTGTTTCTTCTAGCAAAGGGTAGGTTAACGGATCTAACTTTTTAACACCGTAATTAAATTCTGCAAACGCAATAATTAATTCCATATTATCAATTAAAGTTTGACGATTGTAACCAAAAATATCAAATGCTCCAGCTTTTGCCAACACTAAATAATTAGTTTTATTCAAACCATTATTAATCATTCGTGTAACAAATGAAAAGATTGAATCAAATGCCGAATGATCTTCTTCAAATAATAGACGAATTCTTTTAATAAAATCTTTGCCAATTCCCTTAATTAAAATTAACGGCATGAAAATTTGTTTACTCTTACCAACATAGCTATAATTAACATTTTTAACACTTGGCAGTCTAACTTGTACTCCATATTGAGCAATTTCTTTTAAGTACTGTGAAGTTTTTTCAGCGTTTCCAATCACTCCATTGAGTAATGAGCAATAAAACTCTTCTGTATAATGAGTTTTAAAATAGGCCAATCAATAACTAATATATGAATAAGCAATTGAATGAGATTTGTTAAATCCATAAGCTGCAAAACGATCAATTCAATTCCATATTTCTTCAGCTTTTTCAATAGTGTACTTATTTGCAACTGCTCCTTGTAAAAATTCTGTTTTTACTGAAAGCATGTATTGATGATTCTTTTTTCCCATTGCTCGACGAACAATATCAGCTTTTCCCAATGAAAAATTAGCAACACGTTGAAGAATTTGAATAACTTGCTCCTGATAAACAATAATTCCATAAGTTGAATTTAATATATCACCTAAGCTCGAATCAATTAAATAATTTTTATTGCTTGAGTTTTTGCGTTTAATATATTCAGGAATCATCTCTTGAGGTCCAGGCCTAAATAAAGCTGAAGCCGCAGAAATATCTTCAATATTGGCCACTTGCATATTTTTAATAACCTTTGTCATTCCTGGTGACTCAAGCTGAAAAATTCCTGACGTGTTTCCCTGTGCCAACATTGCAAATGTTTGCTTATCATTCAACGGAATTTTTGCAAAAATAACATTTTGTTTGCGATTTCGATAAATTGCATAACGAATTTCTTGCAATGTTGTTAGGTTACGTAATCCCAGTAAATCCATTTTAATTAATCCAAGTTCTTCTAAATGATTCATATCAAATTGAGTTTGATAAATTCCATTGTAGCCGACTTTAATCGGCACATAATCTCGTAAATCATTATCTACAAGAATTACTCCAGCCGCATGAGTTCCAGTTTGACGTGGCAATCCAATTAGCTTTTTGACTGTCTTAAAAATATGGGTATACTCATCAAAATACTGTTTCAATTTAGTATTACTTTTAATTGCTCCATCAAGGTCATTTAAAAAAATTGATGGAATTTGTTTAGTAATAGTGTTAACAATATTTAAATCCAGTCCATGAACCCTAGCAACATCACGAATTGCCGATTTAACTCCGATTGATTGATATGTAGTAATGGTAGCAACATTGTATAAACCATATTTTTCAAATAAATATTCAATTACTTCTTCTCGACGGTCATCTTGAAAATCAATATCAATATCCGGCATTGTTATTCTCTCTGGATTTAAAAAACGTTCAAATAGTAAGTTATATGCTATCGGGTCAACTTGAGTAATTTGTAGTAGAAATGCTACTAATGAACCTGCAGCACTTCCGCGGCCTGGGCCAACTAAAATATTTCTTTCTTTAGCATATTTTACGTAATCTCAAACTACCAAAAAATAATTTTCAAAACCCATGCTAAAAATAATTTTTAATTCATAATTTAAACGCTCAGTATAGGTATTGGGGATTTCCTTACGTTTAACAAATTTAAAGTAATTCTCTAACGACGAAAAACATATTTTTTCCAAGTATTTATCTGATGGAATATTTTGCGGAGCTTTGAAAGCAATTAAGTGAAGTTCACTATTATCAAATAACTCGAATTTCACTTTTTGATAAATCTCTTGTGCTACTTGAGAAGTCTTACTTAAAGAATACTGTTGAGAAATCTCTGAATCATCTCAATAATTAGTTGGTTGCAGAAGCGGAACTTCATTAATCAACAAGTTATTTTTTAAAGCCACTAAAGCATAATAATCATCTTCATCTCCAATGTCAAAATAATTAATTTCATTAAAGAATAACTTGAGTTTTTTAACATCGTAAAAATCATCAGATAAAATTCTACTTGATAGTTTTAAATTAATTTCATTGGATAAGTTGGAAACTACAATGATCTCCAAATTAAGATTTTCAAAAATCATATTTACAATTTCATCATTATTATAATTTTTGCCATCATTTAAATTAGCAGAAATCCGGTTAATTTGTTGATACCCTTGACGTGTTTTAGGATACAAGTTAATGATGCTTTCGTTTATGTCAATTGATAATCCAATAATTGGCTTAAGATTTGCTGCTCTTGCTTTTTTAATAAATTCAGCCACTCCAAACATTGTTCTCAATTCAGAATAAAACAAATATTCAAAATTATGAGTCTGAGCAAACGAAATGTAATCATCAATTTTTATGAATGATTGCTGAAAATTATATGCGCTGCGAATATTAAACTGCGGTGAATATCTCATTTGACTCCTTTACTAAATTATAAAATAACGGTTGCCCGCTATTTTTATTTTATTCCTAATTTGTCTTTTTCCTCTTTAATAAATTTTTTATCTTTGAAAACATAAATGTCAACTAAATTTTCAACTGTATATTTAAGAATTTCTTCTCACATAATTGCTTGTTCTTGCTGTTCAGCAACTCAATGCTTTGGTTTTGTAACTGGTTGTTTTGGAACAAACATCGAACAAACATCATCAAATGGCAAGATTGAAGTTTCATAAGTGTCAATAAACTTTGAAATTGCAATAATTTCCTCTTTATCGTATGTCAAAACAGGTCGCAAGATTGTTAATTCACTAGTCGAGTTGATTACATTAATACTATCAATTGTTTGTGAAGCCACCTGACCTAATGATTCTCCTGTAACTAAAGCTTTAGCATTAATTTTATGTGCTACTTGATTTGCAATTCGCATAAACATTCTACGCATGATAGTTATTTTATAACTTTCATCAGGCATATGTTGCAGCTCTTGAAGCAACATTGCAAAATCACAAACATATAATTTAAATTGCTGATGATTAAAACGAGCCGTTTTTTCAGCTAATTTAAAGACTTTTTCTAAAGCTTCTGGAGATGTATGTGGAGGTGTCATAAAATGAATGAAATCAACTTGCATTCCACGCTTCATAGTTAAAAAAGATGCTACAGGTGAATCTATTCCTCCGCTCAACAACGAAAGTCCTTTTCCTGATACTCCGACTGGTAAGCCTTTTAAGGCTTCTACTCTAGTATCAAAAATATCAACATGCCCTTTTTTAATAACAATTTCAATTTTTAAATCTGGATTATGGACATCAACAATTAGATCACCAATATCACGTAGTACTATTGGAGCCAATTTTTGTTTAATCTCAGTACTTGACATTGGGAATGTTTTATCTTTTCTAGTGACTTCAAGTTTAAAACGCTTTTTTAATGAGTTACGTGCTATTTTTAAAACTGCTTGAGTAATTTCTTCAAAATTCAAAGCTGATTTTTCAACAATTGATAGTGAGTAAATTCCAAATACAGTTTGTAACTCTTTTACGACTTCTTCAACATACTCGTCTGCTACTTCTAAAGTCAAAGAATTGTTATCCTTGATATATACAACATTTTCTTTAAAAGGTTTTAATTTAAATTTGATATTTTGAATTAGCTTAGCAATAAAGTGACTGCGATTGTTACCTTTTAAAGTCAACTCTCCATATCTTATAAGAATATTTTTCATTCGTTAATTCCTGTCTATTTGCTGATTTAATAACTCGATTGTAATATTAATAGCATGCTTAAAATCTCGCTTGTTGTAAAGTTCCATAATATTAGCAATCTGCTCATCTTTTAATGAATCATTAACGTTTGCCAAACTTAAGTAAACAATTGCCTTTTGACTAATTTGTTCCAATAAAATGACATTAAAAATTTCTTCTTTAATTCGAATAGCTTGTTCTAGACAACCATCCAAAGATTTTATAGCACGCTTAAAGTTTTCTGGTTCAGTTAAAAGTATTCGAACATTTTGATCAGTTTCAGTTGAATTAATGTTTTTATAAATTTCATTAATTTCTTTAGAGTATTTGCTTAGCTCAGTCAACTGGGTATTTTTAGCCATAATAACTTCAGTTGTAGATAAAACCTTACGTATATCATGAATTTTTGCTCCCAATTTTTCATCTATGCTTTTAGTACTTTGTAATTTAAGCGATAAGTCATAAATGCGAGCATAATATATTTGAAGAGTTTTGAGCAATTCAGCTAATCTATCGCTAAGTTTTTCTTGTTCCAAACTTTCGCTATTTTCTTTTTTAGCATCAATATTTTGAAAAAATACTAAAACACTATCATTAAATAATTCAACACTGTGATTCATGGATTCATAATTAACTCTAATGCTATCAACATCATTATTTAATCTACGGTTATATTCAATGACCTCTTCAAGCTTTTTATAATCAATAAAAAATTGCCCAAATAGATATTTTATTTCATCATAATTGTGTTTAATGAATACTTTCATGCTGCGTTCAACTTCTAGTTTTATCTCAAAAGTTTTTACTATTTCTACTAACGTATTATATTTTATCATTGCATCCTTATAATTTAAAAGAAACATTGAATCATAAAAACTCTTTTTTTGAGCTTCAAACTTTTCAACAAAATCTGCAAACATTTTTTGAGCTTTATTAAAATCCTCGTTGCTCAAAATATAGCGATCCAAATCCCTTTTAATTTCGCTAATACGTGTTGAAAAAACTTTCTCAATTTCTTCTTCTGCTCGTTTGTTTAAGTCCATAACCTTTAAAAGTACAATAAGTTCTTCAATCATCAAAGCCTGAATTCGACGAGCACTTGTCAATTGGCCATCTCCAATTTTCTTCTCAACAATTCCATTAACCTGCTCCAAACGTTTGATCTTGTTTATTAAGATAGCATGACTCATTTTACCATCTGTTTTTTTTAGAATTACATTCGCGCTGTCAACAATTTTATTAAATTCTATTCGTGTTAAAATTCGTGCATCTCGATCATTTTTCTCAAAGGTTATCAATTTTTCAGTTTCATTATATATTTGCATCACCGCCATAAAAATGTCAGAAATTTGACGGCGAGTTTGACGAATTTTTAAAAGATTGGAAATATAAGGACGACGATTTTGAGGATTTTTAAAAAACAGTTCTAAATTTTTGGAAGGCACTCTTAGACGATCAAACACCTCAGCAAAATAATTTGCACTTCAAATATCTAAAAATTGCTTTAATTCCTTATTCTCTGGATTTACTTCTAAAATAACATCAAAGCGGCGAATACGAGAATAAACCGGAACTTTAGTAATTTTTTGAAGCGTTTTTTCAGCTTCATAAGCATGATTGAGAATTGATCGATAAAGTAGCAACAACCCAAATATAATTGCCAAGGCTAAAAGAGCAACAAAAAAAACTATTATGCCTATTTTATTAGATAAGGATAACTCATTTTGTATATTTCATGCCAATAGTTGTTTAAAAATCACGTCACTTCACCTTTTCCATCACATAAATTATACCAAATTAGTAATTGGTTATTTTGAATAGAACTTTAAAACCCGAAACCTTCTTACATCTTTTTGAACTGGTTTGTCAATTTAAAAAAATAGATTCTAGGTTGCACACTTAATAAAATAAGATATAATAATATAGTTATTTATAAGATGTTCTGCATATAGATATATTCTAAAAGCTGTCTACTAAGTTTATACCAAAGTAACTCTTTGCAGTAAGAGCGAATAAGTAGACTGGTTAGAATAGAATCTATTCATTATATTTTTAATTAACGCTGAAAAAAATATATAGGAGAAATGAATATGTCTAGATATACTGGATCAACATTCAAAAAATCTCGTAGATATGGTTTTTCAATTCTTGAAAATGGTAAAGAATTCAGCAAAGGTAAAAAAAGAGTAACTACTCCTGGTCAACATGGAAAAGATAAAGCCAAAACTAAATTATCTGGTTACGGAACTCAATTACAAGAAAAACAAAAAGTTAAATTCATGTATGGGCTGACTGAAAGACAATTCAGAAATACTTTTGCAAAGGCTAAAAAAATTCAAGGAATTGTTGGGACAAACTTCTTGGTATTGTTAGAATCAAGATTGGATAATATTACTTATCGTCTTGGATTTGCAATGACAAGACAAGGGGCTCGTCAATTAGTTAACCATGGTCACATTTTAGTAAATGGTAAAAAAGTTGATATTCCTTCTTACCAACTAAAACCTGGAGACATCTTAGAAGTTAAAGAATCAATGAGAAAAAACGATAAAATTGCTGAAGCATTACAAAATAATGAATCAACAGTTGAATTTGTGAAAGTTGATAAAAATAACTTAAAAGGTGAATTTGTTCGTTTACCAGAACGTCAAGAATTAAACAACGAAATCAACGAAGCATTAATAGTTGAATGATACAATCGTTTAATCAAGTAATTAAACAAGATAAAAAAACCGCAAATTCTGCGGTTTTTTTTATTTTGAACAGTTAATAGAATCACATTCTATTTTTAAATTGCTTTCAAAAATAAGATTGAGAGAAAATTTGTTTTTGAAAGTTGAATAAATATGTATCATACACATTGTATGAAGTGTAAAAAGAACGATCTAATATTTTTAAAATTAGTCAGATATTGATTTTTATGGTCAAGAAGCTAAATAAATAAGGGCATATTTAACTTCTTACTTATATTATAAAATTTTTCCAAAAAAAGTCTATACTTTTAGAATAAATTCCAAAAATAATAAATTTCCACTTATTCATTAAGAGATTTTAATTCCAAAATATTTACGTTTTCCACGCTTAATTAAAATAAACTCATTTTCCAATAATGGAATTGCACTTAATTTTAAATTTTCGTCGTTTACAATAATATCGTTAAAGGTAATCGCATTAGATTTCATGAATTCACGTGCTTCACGTTTAGAACTTGCACATTTTGATGCTACAATTGCATCAATAATTGCTGTTTCAGCTTTCAAAGTTGTTGATGGAATTGCCAATAAGGCATCTTTTAATAAGCTTTTATCTAAATTAGTAATATTACCTTGGAAAAAAGCTTCAGTTAGTTTAATTGCCTTATCTAACCCATCTTGTTGATGAACGAAGCGAGTAATCTCACTGGCCAATTGTTTTTGCATAATGCGTTGAGTTGGTGCTTGGTTATGTTGAGTTTGTAAATTAACAATTTCTTCAGATGATAAGAATGTCAAATATTTCATCATACGTTCACAATCTGCATCATCTTGATTTATTCAAAACTGATAAAATTCATATTCGCTTGTTTTCGTAGCATCCAATCAAACTGCCCCAGATTCAGTTTTGCCAAATTTTTTACCATCTGATTTGACTAAAAGAGGAATAGTGAATCCTGCGGCTTGTGAATTGTCTCTTCCAACTTTAGAATTAATATAATCAGTTCCTGATGTAATATTTCCTCATTGATCAGAACCTCCAATTTGAACTTTGCAATCCATATTTGAATACAAATGTCAAAAATCATATGCCTGAAGCATTGTATATGAAAATTCCGTAATTGACAGCCCTGTTTGAATTCTAGTGGCAATTGATTCTTTTGCAAGCAAATAGCTTAAAGTGAAATCTTTTCCAACATCACGTAAAAAATCAATTAAGGACATTTTATTTAATCAATCTGCATTGTTAGCAAAAGTGACATTAGGAATAATTGCACGCAATTGTTTTTCAATCGCCTTAACATTTGTCAATACTTGTTCATTTGTTTGCAATACTCGTTCATCAGATTTAAATGATGGATCACCAATCATTCCAGTTCCTCCACCAATTAAAGCAATAGGTTTAAATCCAGCTTTTCCAAAACGCTGTAGTGTTACAATCATCATTAAATGCCCAACATGCAATGAACTTGCAGTAGGATCAAAACCACAATAAACTGCTTTACTTCCTTTTTGTGCCTCCAATAGTTTACTTTCATTAGTAATTTGCTTAGCTAAGCCTCTTCAATTTAATTCGCTAATTATATTCATAAAATATACTCCTCTTATCTTTTTATTAATCGTTTTGATTCTTTATTTTCACGACCAAATTTTGACTCTTTTTTGCCATTAATCAAAACTGCATCACCTGTAAAACCAATTGTTACCTTAGCAAGTGAATCACCCATTCCATAAATATCAACTGCTGCATTTTCGCTTTCAAAGTATGCAATCTTTTCAGCGTTAAAACCTGACGAAACAATGATTTTCACATGTTGATGCCCTGCAGCATCTAAAGCTTTACGAACTTCCTTTACAAGTGGAATACTTACGCCATTAAGGCTATAACCACGATAACTTTCTTTACATTTCTGTACTGTCTTATCAATTAAATTTCCAGCTGTATCCAAACGTACAGCTCACAATTTCTTATTAAAATAATTAGCCACTTTGAGAGCATCATTTACACAATCATTGTTGTAGTCAACAAGCGAAACTAAATTGACATTTGGAAATGTTGTTGCAAAAGCTTTCGTTGCTTCTAAAATGTCACCATCGAATGACTGAATTAATGCGTGGGGCATTGTTCCGCTTGGTTTAGCCACTGTTTCATCGTTAATATACTCAACTGCTGCTTCAGATACGAAGCGACGAAAACCGCCAATATAAGAAGCATAGCCATCGCTTGGCAAAGTTCAAAAAGAATCCGCACGATCTAACATATTTAGCAAAATCTTCCCATTAGCCGCTTCAACAATTTGTCTAGAATTTGTTGCAACTGAACTATTGCGAGCTAAAATGCCGTCTATCATTCCTTCTAATCAACCAAAATCTTGATAACGTCCCTTAATTTTTAAAACAGGCTCCAATGGCTGAACAAGATCACCATCATTCAAAGATCATATTTCCAAATTTTCAAAACTTTTCGAAGCAAATTTAAGCAATCCCAACGACTCTTCAATACCACATAAAATAGTATTTTCTTTACGTTGAAAAAATTGCATTGTTACAATTTGCTCTGGTTTATATTTTTCCAAAATTGTCGTTGTTTTTTTAAAATAATCAGCAATGAAAAAACCATCCTTTACTCGGGGATCAAATTGAAACTTAATTGTTGTATTCATAATGAATTCCTCAAAAACTTTCTCCAAGTTTATTTGCAAATTTATTGTCTAACTCTATAATTCCCTCGCTGTTATAAATACCGAAAGGAATTTCTAGTTCACGAGCACTACATAACATTCCATATGAATCAAATCCATGTAATTTATTTTCTCCAATTTTTAGTCCATTTGGTAAGTAACTTCCTGGAGTAGCTACGACCACTAACAAATCATTACGAACATTCGCAGCTCCACATACAATTTGAAGAGTTTCTGCTCCTAAGTCGACCTGACATAAATTTAGATGTGTTCCCAGAATTAGTTCACAACTTAAAACTTTTCCAATTTTAAATTGAACATCTTGTTCCACTGCAATTAAATTTTCAATTACTTTTTGAACATAAGAATAAACTCGCTTATCTTCAGAAACAAATCCTTGCTTAATATCTAAATCAGGATTAAAAATATTAATTGCTACAATTTCGTTCCCATGTTTTAGTACTGTCAAATTATCAAGTTCAACAATTTCAGTGATTGAGCGGTCATTATTAAAATTGCTCATTAAAGCATTAAATTGCTGATTATAATAAATACCATATTTTAGCTTTTGCATAATAATAATTTATTCTCCTTATCATTTGCTTTTTATTATACCAATTATATATAATTAAATAAATATATACCGGGAGGGAAACATATGAAAATAGCAATCTTAACTGATTCTGCTTATGATGGTAAAGCGTCCGATTTTAAAGATCTGTATATTATTCCATTAATGATTGCGCCAGAAGACGGAAATCAGATTTATGATGATGATTCTTTAAATAAAGATGACTTTTATAAATTATTAGATAGTCAAAGTTTAAAAACCTCACAATCAGCACCAGGAGATATTATGGCAATGTGGGACAAACTGCTAGTTGATTATGATCAAGTTATTTTTGCTCCAATCTCAAGCGGTTTAAGTGGGCAGTTTAATTTAGCACGTATGCTAAGCGAAACTGAAGAGGCTTACAAAGGTAAAATCTTTGTTTGTGACACAAAAGGAGTTTCAATTATTCTGCAAACAGTTATTAGACATATAGCATTTTGAATTGCAGAAAATAAAACAGGGTTTGAAATTTTAGAATTGGTGAAAGAACTCTCATCTAAATTTACTACCTTCATTATTCCAAAGAATCTTGAAACTTTAAAGCGTGGTGGTCGTATATCTTCAACTGCTGCTGCTTTAGCTAAAATGTTAAAAATTATTCCAATCTTAAGATATAATGGTTCAATTGATAAAGAAAATACTGCTCGAACATACAAAAAAGCAATTGCACATGCTCTGAATATAATTAAAAAAGAATGTAAGAATATTAAAGTTATTGATGTTGCTTACTCTCGTTTTGATCAAGAAGATTTGGATTTAATTGTTAAATTAATTCATGATGAAGGATTAACTATAGGATTGTATAGTGAACTTACAAACGTTATTTGTTCACACACTGGACGCGAAACAGTTGCGTTAGTGGGATGAAGAAATTAGAAAAGGAAATACAAAAAATGAAAATAGGAATTTTAATTGACAGCGCTGCTACAAGCAACCCCAAAGATATTGAGGGAACTCAAATTGAATGAATTCCTCTACATGTCACTTTTCCCAATAATACTGATATGTTAGATACTTTGGAAAATATTGAAAAAAATGATGTTATGAACCGTATTGCTAATGGAGAAATGTTAAAAACATCACAAGCTAGTCCTGGAGAATTGGAAATAAAATACGATGAAATGCTAACTAAGTATGAACACATCATTCATATTCCAATTCCTGGTAATTTATCATCAATGCTGCAAACAGCATTCATGACAGCTAGTGATGAAAAATATACAGGTAAAGTTACAGTTTATGATAATAATGATATTGCCGCAATGGCGCTTACAGAAATGGCACTTAATTTAAGTGAGAAAAATATTTCTGGAGAGCTAGATACTCCTCAAAAAATGATAAATTACATTGAGGAAAACAAGCACTCAACTTATGTTGGAATTATTCCCGGAGATCTAAAAAAATTGGCAAGCGGCGGTCGTGCTACTGGTATTATTGCAACAGTTTTAAATATTTTTAAAACAAAGCTTTTAATCCGCTGAGCAGCTAAGCCAGAAAAAGAAGCAATTGGACGTACTTATTCAGGATTAACAGAAAAAGTGATTTCTCGTATTAAAAGAGATTACACTGATACATATCGCTTAGTATTTATGAGTACACCATTAACAAGTCAAAAAACTTGTACAAATATTCGCGAGACTTTAAATAATAGCGATATTAAATTTACAGAAGCTACAATTCCTTCAATTTATACAGTTCATGCTGGAATTGAATCTGTTGCTTTCGCAATCATGAAAAAATAAAAGGAATATAGCTTTTTATTTTTTTGTTTGAGATAAAAAGTTTTACCAAATTTTGCTTGTATGATATAATAAGTAAATGTAGTTGTGAAATAAATGCTTTTTTTATCTCATATAACATACAGAGATAGGAAACAAAATGACATTTAAAGAATTACAATTAAACGAACATATATTAAAAGCGTTGGAAATTAACAAATTTGACCAACCCACAGAAATTCAAGAAAAAGCAATTCCAGTATTTTTAAACAACCAAAATCTTTTTGGAAAATCAAGTACTGGAACTGGAAAAACAGCAGCTTTTGTCTTGCCAATATTACATAACTTGACTATTAAATTAAAAAGACCTCAAGTTATTATTTTAGCGCCAACAAGAGAATTGGCTCTTCAAATTGTAGAGCAAGTGAGAAAATTCTCATCTAGAATCAACGGAATTGGTGTAGCTCCTTTAATTGGTGGTGCACAAATGCGCGATCAAATTAACCGTCTACGTGACGCACAAATTATTGTTGGAACTCCAGGAAGAGTAAATGATCACTTAAATCGTGGAACACTAAAATTGAGCGAATTAAGAACAATTATTCTTGATGAAGCAGATGAAATGTTAAAAATGGGATTTAAAAATGAAATTGATGCTGTTTTTAAAGCTGCGCCTGATGGTGTTCAAGTTGGATTATTCTCAGCAACAAATACTCCTAAGGTTATGCAAATTGCCAATAACTATATGAAAAATTATGAGCTTGTTGAAATTCATAATGAACTAAAAGTAAATAGCAATATTACAAATACCTTTATTTTTACTAAAGGCATTGATAAAGAAGAACTAATTTTGAAAGTTTTTGAGAAACATGCTCCTCAGCGTGCAATTGTCTTTACCAACACAAAATCACAAACTGACAAAATTGCTCGTAATTTGAAAACAATTGGTGTTAAAGCAATTGTCATTAATGGAGATAAGCGTCAATCACAAAGAACAAAGTCAATTAAAATGTTTAAAAACAGTGAATATCAAGTATTAGTTGCAACTGACGTAGTAGCACGTGGAATTGATATTTCTGGTGTTGACTATGTTATCAACTATGATATTTCTCGTGAAAACGAACATTTTGTTCACCGTATCGGAAGAACTGGGAGAAACAATGAGACTGGAAATTCTATTTCCTTTATTGCAAATCAAGGAACTCTACGTCAAATTCAGGACATAGAGAAAACTTATAAAATTGTGATTGATGAAATGGGCCATGAAGAATATGGCGTAACTAAAACACAACGTTCAGAAAAATCATTTGGATCACGTGATTCAAACTTTGGAAGAAATCGTTCAAGCTCTAATTCACGTAACAATAGTAGTTCCAAAAGTGGTCATGGAAGCTATAATTCTGCATCAAAACCTGGAGCAAGAAAAGCAAGTAATTCTAGTAATTCACGTAAGCGTGATACTGACATTAATTCAGGCTTTGGTTCTTTAAGAGAACGCAACAAAGACTCACGTGCAAGTGGATTTAAAAAAGCTGGGAAATCAACTTACGGAAAAAACAGAAAAGCTTCTGGAGTTAACTGAAACTAACTAAAATAAAAAAATCACTTGTGTATATCAAGTGATTTTTTTATTATCATGTGGCAGGGACGAAAGGAATCGAACCCTCAACGCTCGGTTTTGGAGACCGACGTTCTACCATTGAACTACGTCCCTATTTGAAATAAAATCGCACCAAAAGTGCGACATAATTTTTTAATGGCAGGGGCAGCAAGACTCGAACTCGCGACACTCGGTTTTGAAGACCGATGTTCTGCCAACTGAACTATGCCCCTATTTAATTACCTATATAATTATAAACAAAATTGCAAATTTTTCAAAGGAATTATTAAACAATAAAAGAATATATATTATTTTATTTATAAGGTATAATTTTGTTTATAAATCGGGAGGTAATTATGAAAATTATTCAGGTAGCAAATTTGACAAAAATATACTCAAATGGCTATGGTATTTATGATATTGACTTGGAAGTAGAAGAGGGTAGAATTTTTGGTTATTTGGGACCTAATGGTGCTGGAAAATCAACTACAATTAGAACTCTTATGGGATATATAAAACCTAATAAGGGTCAAAGTCTTATAAATGGATTAGACACTTGAACGCAGGCAGCGCTTGTTCAAAACGATACCGGTTATTTACCCGGAGAAATATCTTTTCCTGATAACATGACAGGGTGAAAATTTATTAAGCTAATATACAATTTGCGAAATCAAAAAAATTGAGCTGAAGTTGAAAAATTGATTGCCTATTGGGAATTTAATCCTAATTTAAAAATTAAAAAAATGTCTAAAGGAATGAAGCAAAAAGTCGGACTGGTAATCGCATTTATGCATAATCCTAAAATAGTCATTCTTGATGAACCAACAGCTGGTTTAGATCCTTTAATGCAGCAAAAGTTTGTGGATACAATTCAGCGAGCAAAGGCTAATGGACAAACAATTTTAATGAGTTCACATATTTTTGAGGAAGTTGAAAAAACTTGTGACGAGGTAGCAATTATTAAAAGCGGGCGAATTATTTCGCACGTTGATCTACATGAGCTTCGTAGTAAAAATAAGCGCTATTATAAAATTACTTATGGTAGTGATGAGTTTATGCAATGATCCGAATTTTATACCGACAAAGAAAAACTAACCTACATTTACAACGTAAAACCTGAAGAGGTTAAAGAATTTTTTAAAAAACTGGCTAATTTCAAAATTGAAATGGTATCGGAAATTCCTTTTTCATTAGAAAAATATTTTATGAAATTTTATAAATCAGAAGGAGAATCTAATGTTTAATTTACATTTATTAAAAAAATCAATTAGTAGTAACTGAATTTTATGAAGTGTTACCTTGGGCGCCTCACTTTTGATTTTTATTTTGTTTTTAAAAACTATAGGCAGTTCTGCTGAAAGTAACTCTGTTGTAAATGTTTTGGGAGGGTTTTTGACTTCTCTTGGAATCAACTTGCCATTAGTATACATAGTTGTTACAGGAAATAAATTAGTTGCTGTTGAGGTCGAAAAAGGCGATATGGCTTATTATTTGTCAACACCATTATCACGTACAAAAATTTTGACCACTAAAATGATTTTTTTTAGCGGCAGTGTTATTTGCTGAACACTTACTCATTTTGTTATTGGGTGCATTTTTATTGGAATATTCAATATTTCAATGCCAATTCATTTGTGAACAGTAATGACAATCAATTGAACACTTCTTTTGCTTTCTTTTGCAGGAATTTCATGACTTGCTTCATGCTATTTTAATAAGGCAACATTTTCTTTAATTTTTGGAGCAGGAATTCCTTCTGCATTTATAGTTTTATCTTTGTTGGCATCAATACCTCAGCTAAACATTGAATATTTGAATTATCTTTCATTATTAACCTTGTTTAAGCCTGAAAAGATTAATATTAGTAGTGTCAACACCTGATTGCCTCAAATTGCCGCTTTACTAGCAATTTC
The DNA here is from genome assembly GCF_002843565.1 of Mesoplasma syrphidae. Lineage (NCBI taxonomy): Bacteria > Bacillati > Mycoplasmatota > Mollicutes > Entomoplasmatales > Entomoplasmataceae > Mesoplasma > Mesoplasma syrphidae. The sequence continues at coordinate 200,193 of NZ_CP025257.1, read as the reverse complement.
AGTATTCCTATATGGCGCAGGAATATATATCTTTAAAAAACGAGATCTTCCTTTATAAAAAAAATGAAATCAATAATTGATTTCATTTTTTTTACTCTTTTCTTAAGCTTTTGATTTGCTTTTTGGCAAAATCATTATCAGTATTTAGTGAGATAGTCAATTGTGATTTTTGCACTTTAATCTTTTTAATATGCTTGTCCACTTTATTGTCAAAATTGGCACTATATTTGAAAGACTTCAAATTTCAAATAGTTCCATATTTTTCAATTCCTAAGAATGCTCTTTTATTGTTAAAAACTAAATTTGCATCGCCTACTGATTCCTTGCATTTATTAGCTCAACGCAAATTAATTTTAAGACAAACTTTTTCAGCTTTAAAAGCAATTAAATACATTCCGGGAATTGATACCATACAACTAAAGAAGACATCAGTTAGTCAGTGGCTTCTAGCAACACATAATGTGGTCATCATAATTAGTAAATGAGGAATTCAAAGATAAGTAGCTGTTTTAGTCAATTTGGACACTTTGGGCTTATTTCTTCCTACGAAATAAAAGATATTAGATAAGAAGCAAAACATTGCTAACGTATGTCCAGAAGGAAAATCTATATCCCTTCACCCTCCAGGAGCATCTGCAATATTAGCAAGTCCCGGAATTCAAAACTTCAAATTATAAAATCAATTTCCATTAATTTCGTATCAGGGTAAATAGACTTCAGCATTACCTCATAAATTTTTGGATTGAGATTCATAGAATTTCGCAAGAGACTCAGGACTATTTAAATCAATAATTCCTTCATTAATAGCTTCTTGCAAAATTGTCGTTTCGTAAACTGATTTCAAATTCATATAATATGGTCTACCAAAACTATGCTTTATGAACAACAATATGATGTAAGAAATAACTATAAACGATACAACCTTGACTCCATCAATTCAGTATCCTCGATTGTACAAAAAATTGCTTTTTGCCAGTTTAAATCTAAGTAAGTAGATAACACCCATATAAATTGTTGCTTCAGAAATGAACGCAATTACTCTTGAAATAAAACCATAAACTCATGTAGTTACATAATCTACATTAATTCCAATTCCCCAACCTTGATCAATAAATCTTGCCTTATATAATAAATGAATATTTGCTACTGCTCAAAGTACAAATCATAGCAAATAAACGTATCAAATTGATTTGCTATTTGCTTTAAATCATGAATCTTTTTTGGTTTTTTTGAAAGAATAAAAAGTTTCCAATCATATGAATGCAGCAATGCATAGGGGAATTGACCAAATTGTCATTCCAATGTAACTATAAAAAACGACAACAAATTTAATTGTCTGATAGCGCATTCCTTTTCCCAATCATTCTGCAGCTTCTAAATCATAGAAAGTTGAAACTACAAAACCTATCGAAGCAAAAACCAGCAACAAAATTGCTGGAACTAAGATTCATTTGTAATTTTTGAAATTTATCATTTATTCGAGCTTTCTATTCTATAACTATTTGTTTCTACAATTTTGACAAATGCCATGAGCTTCAATCTTAAAATGATCTAACTTAATACCTTTGCTTTCCGCCAGTTCAACAACCTCATTAAAGTCAAATTTATCAGAAGTCATCGGATTAATGTGAATTACATCGCCACATTCATCACATTTTAAATGAATTGATTTTTCAGATGCAATTTCATACCATATACTTTTGCCATTAAAAGTATTTGCAAAAAGTATATGCTGCGATAGTAGCAAGTCCAGAGTATTGTAAACGCTTGTTACATTTACATTAGCAAATTCTAATTCCAGATTTTTAATGATTTCTTGAGTTGTCAAATGTTCAGCTTTAATTAGCATCGCAATAATCGCTAAACGAATATCAGTCATTCGAATGTTTTTGGTCTTTAACTTATCAACGATTTGTTCGTACTTTTTTTGCTCCTGCTTTAAAAACTTCATACTATTGCTTTAATTCTTCGACAAGATTAATTAAGTCACCAATTGTCTCAAGATTCATTAATTTATCATCAGGAACTCTAATTTCTAGACGGTCCTCCAAAGTAACTATCATATCCATTAAATCCAATGAATCAATCCCAATTGAAGCAACCTTTGTTTCTTTTGTTAGTGCACCTTTTGCACCCTTAGCTTTTAATTCTTTAACAATTTCTTCGTAAATATTCATGTTTAATCACCTTACTATGTATTTATAATTTTTATAATTTATAGTATCAATTATACTTGTTTTTTTTAAATTTAAAACAGACAGCAATTTGTTTTTTAGCAAAATAAACATCCAGTTCGGTAATTTTTAAATTCAGTTTTTTTAAAAATCAGCTCTTAAATTTTGTAGAGTTAAAATTATTGTTTATATCTATCACGCCTAATAACTCTTTTTCGCTTAACAAAGGCTGCTTAAGTTTTTTAGAAGACACTGCCAAATCTGAGCCAAATAGCTCCGCATATTTAATACTGAAAATTGTTAAAGTAATTGACGACAAGCCTATTGCACTTATCAAAATAATTTTTCAAACCTTTTTAGATGACTTCATATTTTTTAAATAGCTCGGCAAAGGCTATTTCCGTTTTAATTGTCAAAAAACTTTTTCAAAAATTATTATTAAATCGATATGCAAACTTTGACATATTTGCATAATCAAATTTTTCATAAAAAATTGATTCTTTCTTAGCTTTTTCTATTGCACTAGAAATAATTACCTCTTGATTATTTAGCAAAAGCGTTATTGTAAAAAATTGAGCAGCGGAACTATTCAAAAAAATAATCCCCTTAGGTTTTTGATCATCATTAACAAGTTTATGGCCTTGTAATGCAATTTGATTATGATTGGTTATCAAAAATATGCGCTGCTTTTGATAAACCTTAAAAATTCATTTTTTAATCAAACTTTGTGAATCATTAGTTCTTGAGAGCTTAAAATTTTTAACTTGAATTTGTGTTTCATGCAAGTTTTTAACAATAACATTAACTAAATTTTTAATTAAGGGGTAATTATACAATCATTGTTGCTGATAAATTTGATAATCCGTGCTAATAAACCCAATTTCATAATAACGCCGTTCTGGAACTAATTTGTAAAACTGTATGCTGCTTTTTACATCTAATATTTTTGAGCAATAATGGTATTTGTTTTTTCAAAATTATATTGCTGATATTTCATAAGTAATACTTGATTTATCAGAACACTATTAATAATAACTGGCTCGAAGACCAAATTTATTATTCCTTGATTTTGATAATTTTGATAATTATTTAGATGACTGAATGTATATAGAAACTTTGCTTGAGTTAAATTTTGGTTTCTTGGTACTCAATGAAATTCAAATAATGGTCAAGAAAATTCAGTTTGAAATTCAAAATTTGCAATTAAAGAGTTTTGTGATTTTAGTTCTATAAGCTCAGCTTCCTCTTTACTATACAATTTTAAAGATAAGCTCTTAATTGAATGATAGTGAAGCGAATTTAAAATTTGTTTATGTCTTTTTGTTGGTGTAACTTGCAAAAAAATTTTGAAATAACTTTGCTTACTTTTCAAAAACAAGTAGTTGCCAAAAATTATATCAATACCATAAGGTGACTGATTCGAAATTGAGTATTCTTCAATAGATAAATTTTGAAAGTAGTTGCTCACTTTTACCCCTCCATAAAGGTTTAGAAAAAAATAAAAAATAGTCCATATAGGACTACTATTTGTTTCTTAATGGGGCGCCGAACGGGAATTGAACCCGCGAATGCTAGAGCCACAACCTAGTGTGTTAACCACTTCACCACCGGCGCCATGTAAATGCTGAATTAACAACAAAGTAATTATCTTAAAAATTTACTTTAAAGTCAAGACAACATTATGATGTTTTGGTGATTATTCCTTAGAACCAGAGTTTCTTGTAATACCGCGAACCAGATATTTTTTAGTAAACAAGAAAATAATAAACATTGGTAAAATCGCCACTACTGCTCCTGCCATTTTTAAATTTTGAGGATCCTGTAGTTTTGTACCATCCGGGAAGGTATTTCAAATTCCATTAACATCTCCAGTTGAATTCATTATTTGTCACAATAGCATTGGCAATGTAACTCATTCTGAATTTGATTTTAAAACCATTGTTGGTCATAAAACTGAATTTCATGAACCGATAAATGACATTAAGGCTGCTGTAAAAATTGTTGATCTCACTAAAGGAATTGCTACTTTTCAAAAAAACTTGAAGCGTGATAATCCATCAACTTTTGCTGCTTTTTTGATTGAATCATTTAAAGTATCAAAAGCATTTTTGAATAAGAAAATTGTAAACGCATTTCCAATAAATGGAACAAATAAAGCAAAAATAGTATTTTGCATATTAATTTTTGTAGCAAAAATATATTGTCCAATCAACAGAGCCTCTCCAGGTAACATCATTGTTGATAACATGATAATAATTAACCATTCTTTACCACGAGTGTTATACTGGGATAACCCATATCCAGCAAATAATGAAACAACAATTTGCGTTACTGTTGAAATTCCAGCAATCAAAAATGAATTTCGAATATATTGCCCGACTGCTACTTTTGAACTTGGGTTATTGAATAAGAAGTTATATGCTTGTGTTGACCACTCTTTTGGCCAAATCGGCAAGATTCCTGTAACTCCTTCTTGAATTTCATTTGAAGTTCTAAAAGAAATTGAAAGCATTCAGTAAAATGGAAAAATTACAATGATTCCCATAAATGCTAAGAATATTCCTCTAATAGTATTAATTCCTAGGGCTTGTCATCAAACTTCTCCAGCCATTGATGCCGTAAAAATTCTCTTGTTATTTACATAGCGGTTAAAACCAAAATTTCTAGCAAAATCATTAATTTTACGAGCTTTTGCTAGTATTGCAAATCGAACTCCGTAACGAATATGAATTATTTTATTGTTTGTTACATCGCTAATACCTGCTTGTCATTCATGATCATTACTATTTAATGCCAAGAATTTTTCATGACGAAATAAGCGTTTCTCAGCTCTTGTATTAGCATTACTCATTTTTTCATTTCAAAAATTAATAATGGTTGCTTTTAAAAAAGCATATTTAGCATTAACTTCGCCTAAAGTATACTCTTCGCTTAGTTCATCATGATTATGAATACTAAAATTTTTGGCATTTTTAAACCTAATTGATTTAGATACAAAAAACATCCCCAATCACAAAATTCCTATAATCATTACAATTAATGCCAATATTGACTGATTACTAATATAACTTGGAATGCTAATTACCAATAATATGATTGGCGCAAATCCTACTAAAACTCCTAGAAGGACTTTGATGAGTGATTTTTTTGTTTTCATTATTTTCCTCCTATTTATATCGTTTTGATAAGACCTTGGTTGCTTGGCGAGAAACTATTGTTATCACCAAAATAATTACCATTAATACAATTGATGCGGCACCGGCCTGTTGGTGAGAAACAGCTCCTTGACTTGCGCCAGTTGTTTTTTCATAAATTCATAAAACAACTGTCTGTGCTTTTACAAGTTCAGCTCCTGATTCACTTGAGAATAATCCCAATGGCATCGCTTTAAAGGCTCCAATAATTCCAATTGTTGAAAGATAAATTACCGTTGACATAATTCCTGGCATACTAATTCTTCAAAATTGTTTTCATTTTTTCATTCCATCAATTGATGCTGCTGAGTAATATTGAGGGTTAACTCTCATAAATGCAGCAGTTAACATTACAATACTAAATGGCAGCGAACGTCAAATACCAAAAATTAATAACATTCAAATACCTGCTCGTGGGTCTTGAGTTCAGTGAATCGCATTAATTCCAAACACTGATAGCATTCTATTAAACAATCCATATTCAGAAGGACTGAACATAAATGCAAATGCCATTGCAATTGCCATTGCACTAGTTACATATGGTAAAAAGAATACTCCTTGTAAAAATGAAAATATACGTTTATTTAGAACTGAAGATAAGGCTTTTGCTACTCCAATTGAAATAATTAATCCAATTGGTACAACTACAATAACATAAATTAATGAATTTCGCATAGCTACTATAAATGTTGGATCTTCAAATAAATCTCTAAAGTTCAAAGTCGAAAAAACTCATTCAATCAAAAATCTTCCTGATCCATTAAATCCATTTTTGAAAACAATAAATGCTGCATAGAATGTAAAAATAATTAGGAAAAAGAACGCTGGAGCAATTCAAATTAATTGTAAGAAAAAGTTGTCATCTCTTTTTACAGATTTCTTATTTTTGACTGCCTTAACCGTTTTAGTTTGACTATCTCAGTGTTTTAATTTAAACACATTTTTTTCAGGCGATTTAACACCATTTGGATTTCCTTGCGCTGTTGAATTCATTATACAATCCCCAACAATTCTTGTTCTGCTTCATTAGCAAAAATATAAATTTTTCCTTTAAGAATATTTAATCCAACTTCTTGATTATTATTATTGCTATCAACATTTTTAGCATCATAAATAACTCTTACTTCACGATTTTGAATTAGCACTTTTAAATAATCAGATCTTCCTAAACGTTCAACAACATCAATTTTAGCCTTAATTGGTTCTTGATTAGCATATTCAAGTGTTGATTTAGTTCCTACAAGTTCAATATGTTCAGGACGAATACCAATTGTTACTATTTGACTTTTAAATTGATCTGCTTGTCCAATTATTTGGCTATTAAATATAATATTTCCTTGACTATTAATCTCAATATTTTCAAAAATATTCATTGATGGTGTTCCAATAAAATTGGCAACAAAGCGATTGGCAGGTTGTTCATAAACTTCCATTGGAGCCGCTCCTTGTTGCAGAACCCCTTTATTCATGATAAAAATTTTATCAGAAATACTCATTGCCTCTTCTTGATCATGAGTTACAAATATTGTCGTAATCTTAGTTTCTTTTTGAAACTTTTTAATTCATTCACGAGTTGACACTCTTAACTTAGCATCCAAATTTGATAACGGTTCATCTAATAGTAAAACTTTTGGTTTTTTAACAATTGCCCGTGCAATTGCAACACGTTGTTGCTGTCCTCCAGAAAGTTCCGAAGGTTTCTTTTTAAGTTGACTGGTAATTTCAACTTTTTCAGCAACTTCATGAACTGCTAAACGAACCTCTTTTCTAAACGATTTAATATTTTTTGTTTGTTCCGCAATTAGCTGATCATATTCTTCTTTTGAAATTACCTGATTACCGTTTGAGTTAATTGACTTTTCTAGAATCGCAATTATTTCTTGCTCGAGATTCGCAATAATAGCCGGTTTTTCATCGCTCAATTTTTCAACTTCTTTTAAAAAGTCTGCCTGCCAAAGTTGATTTTGTTCTTCTCTCTCGTTAATTAATTGATCACGTTCTTTTAAAGAAACGTTTCAATTAACATGATGACCTTCAAGTTTTGCTAAACGTTCTGAAACTTTGATTTCTTGAAAAAAAGTTTTGCGGTGAGTCTTAACTGCATCACTAATTGCTTTGTAACGGCGTTCAGCTGAAGCAATATTTCTAATTTCGAAAACTTCTTTAAATTGTGATACTGTAAATTTAAATACTTTGGCAACCTTACTTTTAACGGCTTCGACCTCTTCAAAAATGCTAACTGAAGTATCTAAAATTGTTTTAATATTGTTAAGCATTTCTATTCTTGATTTTTCAATAAAGGCTCTTGAACCATCATATCAACTAATAAAAATACGTGATCGAAAGGCGTTTAACTCTTTGTCACCATAAATTGCTAAAGCGTATTTATCACTAATAGTTTTAGACTTTAACAAGAAATCTTCTACAATAGCATCAAATTTTGCTTCATATGATTTAACAAACGCTTTCAAAACTGCTCTAATTTCTTGGCTAGCTTGAATTTTAGCAACTGACTTACCATTATTTTTAATGCTTTTAATTTCAATACTTCTTAATGCATTATTTTTAGCAATTTCACGTTTGAAGCTTCCATTTTGATATAAAGGAAAAGCAATGTTTTGAAATACCGATAAATGTGGGTACAAAGCATAATTTTGAAAAACCAAACCAATATTTCGTTTTTGGGGAGAACGTTTTGTAACATCAATTCCATCAAACAAAATTTGTCCCTTACTAATTTGTAAAAGCCCGGCTACGGCATTTAAAGTAGTTGATTTTCCACATCCAGATGGTCCAAGAAGTGATACCAATTCTCCCTCTTTAACAGATAAACTTAAGTCTTCTACAGCAATCGAGTTTCCATAATCAATCAATATATTTCGTAATTTAATACTCATTACTTTTGCACTCCTTTATTTTTTCTAATTTCTGACTCATAAATGATTTTGGTTCTTGGGTTAACAGCACGAGCTGTTGTTTTAAACTTGTTATACTTTGAATTTGTTCCTCAAAACATGAATGCCTCTCATGTCATCGAATTTTCTTTATTTCTATTTTCTTGTTCTGCGAAAACTTGAGTGTTATATCATGTATTAACGAAATCACGAATTACGTTAAATCTAATTCCATTTCCATAAGGGGAAGGAATTTGCGAATAAAGAATTCCTTGATCTCCACGAATATCTTTTTCTAATTGAGTCAAGTTTGCCTCTTCTAAGATTTCATTCGCAGATTCATTTGTCTCAGCTTGAATAATTCCATCAACAATTTGTTTTATGTATTTGTCAGCGTTAATTGGTGTTTTTGCAACATAGTCTCCATTTTTAGTTTGCGATAATATTGCAACTTCAAAATTTTGGTAATATTGCCCATCGCTGTCTCCCAAAACCTTGTCTTTATCATAGCTGATTTTGGCTGTTCCTGGTGTTAACAATTTTGGTTGATCAGACTCATTAACCGCTTTTTCATAATATGAATAATAGGCTGATGAAATATATCCTGCTTTACGACTAAACTCTGACAAGTTTCTAGAGCTAGTAAAGTAGTTAAGAAATGCAATTGATATATTTTGCTTTGTTTGATCATATGATTTAAACATTGCGGCTCCTGGGCCTTGTTGCAATCCAAATTGACGACGAGTTTGATCTTTAACTTCTGTCCCGTCTGGTTCTCTATAAAAACCTGGACTAGCAATTGGCATAACATCATCTGCAACAATTTGATAAGCATCACTCAAAGACTTTATTTTGTAGTTGTTTTCGCTTATCTTTTGATATTCACGATTTTTAACAGCATACTTAGCTCCTGCACTTGAACCTGAAGTTGCGAGCATTGTTCCTTTTTGTAAATAATCAGAACCATAGCCTTTATTTTTTAATCCCCCATAATGTTCATCTTTACCATTATATTTGGCAACTGCATTCATATATTCAAAAAAGTTTAATCCATTTGATACTGAATCTTTTCCAGTTTGATCATTAATATGTAAATCCAAAGCTTCGTCGGGATTTTCTGCAGATCATGATACTAGTGTTTTCTTATCATTTGGATCTTCACTTTGAAGCTCTAAAATATTTCCATTTGTATTTCTGTCACTTCCATAAAAATACCCAGCTGCATCGTCAATTGAATAACTAAACATTTGTCCATGTGGATTTGCTAGTGTACTCTCATTTGCTCCTTGATTTTTATCACTGTTAAAAAAGTTTCATCCTAATTTGGCACCAATATTTTGATAAGCGGTTAATAAAACTAAAGTTTTATCCGCATCGGCAAAAATATTTTGAATGCTTTGTCCACTGGTGATCCCCTCAACACGACCATCATCATTTCTAATAGATTTAGCTGGAGCAAATCACTTCTTAATTAGCTCTTTAATATTTTGATTACTATATAAGTTAATGCTTTTTTGAGTTGATTGATCAATTACATTAGGAACTAACTCATTCGCGATTGAAGTTGCTGCCAACTGCTCTTCTGTATTTGGCCCAAATACCTCTCCCATTTTAGGAATTAAGGCTTCCCCAGTTACTAGATCATTAGTTACTCATAATTCATCAGGATTTTCAGTATTGTTTAGCAAAGGATATTGAACAGGACTTGTTAAATCAAGTTCTCCATCAGTTGCTTTATAAACAATTTCAGCAATTAAACGCTTATTAGCCATTCCATAATTAAGAGATTTCCCTGTTGGGGCAACATACATCTTTCCATCACGACCCATTCCCTCTGATATGAATGAATAAGTCAAAGGGCGGTATTGTTCACTAAATAGCGTTTCAGCTCCCACGATTTCAGGAGTAATACCCAAATCTACATAGATGTCGTTAATTCCTTTACCATAAGTAGCTGAGTTTCCTTGAGTTGCGTTATTACGATATTCTTTTAATTGTTCATATTGTTTAATATCTAGAGATGAACCACTGGCAGCTGTCTTTTGCGTATTAGTTGTGCTTGAATCTATTCCTGCCTTTTTTTGCAACTCATCAATTCATTTGCCATCCCAATTAAGAATTTTACGCATATCAACTACACGTTCATTTCCCAATTGAGTTTCATAGAAAGTTACGTCATCAGCATAAGAAACAAATATATTTGGTAATGCTTCATTTGAATACATCTTTTTCTTAATATCACCTTGAGGAGCTTCAACAACTTCCACTTTAACATTAGTTTTTCCACCTTTTGCTAAAATTTCATTAAAAGATTGTGAAGCTGCTACTCAAGCTTTGAAAATATCTGATGTTGGTTTGGCTACGTTGTTCTCAATTTCAACAATAACGTTTTTCGGTTCAATTGGTGTACAAGCAACAACACTAATTGTCGTTGTTGTTCCAACTGATAAAGTTCATAATACAGCTAATATTTTTTTCATATAACCCCTTAATTTCCTTTAATTAATTCATTGGCATCGGCAATGATTTCCATTGCTTGCTCTAAATTGTCAATGATAGCACCTGCTGCCAAGCGGTGACCACCGCCACCTCATTTTGCTGCTATATTATTAATTTGTAAATCTTTGCTTCGGAATTCTACCCGATATTTACCATCCTCGCGAATTGAAAAAACAATTCAGATGTCAATTCCAGCAACTCCCTTTAATAGGTTTGAAAACTTTCCACTATCTTCATACTTAAAATTATATTTTTTAATAAATTGATCCTGAATAATAATATATCCTACACCATATTCACTAACGGTAGCTTGACTAATCAACTCTGATTTTGCAGCTAAATCTTCAAAAGTCTGCGAATACATTGTGTTATATAATTCTTGAAAATCAAATTTTGTTTCAAATAATCTGGCAGCAACTTCAAAGGTTCTTGAACTTGTTCCCTCAAAATAAAAGCGTCCCGAATCAGTGCAAATTCCATGATAAATTGTTCTAGCTGCTTGTTGAGTAATTTCTCACTTCGCTTGAATCGCTAAATATCCCACCATTTCACTAGCACTTGTGAATGACGTATCAACTCACGATAAATCCCCATAAGGAGTAACATCAGGATGATGATCAATTTTAATTAAAAATTTTCCTTGGTCAAAACGCTGATCGTCAATTCTTTCAACATTTGCACAATCAGTTACAATGACTAAAGCATTATTATATGTCTCGTCTTCTACAGGCTCATCCATCTTTCCAATAAAATTCAAATACTCAATGTTATTTCCTTGAGCATAAACTTTTTTATTTGGATATTTCTTTTGGATTAAGTACTTCAAACCTAACTGTGATCCGTATGCATCACCATCAGGTAAAATATGTCTATGAATTATAATAGTTTCAAACTCTTTAATCTTTTCTTCAATTAGAGTTAGTAAATTCATATAACCTCCGACTTTCTTTAAATAAATTATATATACATTATTTTAAAAAAAATAAAAAGAAACTTAAAAATTAATATTTTTTTTCTGCCCAATGTGGAAAAGTGGAAAAATATATATTTTAGGTTTTATTAGTTAGAGAAAATTCTATTTTTGATATGAATTAATTTCTTTTAAAAGCGTTGATGAGATCTCTTTCTCATTTTCATCAGCAAAGAAATAAATAGTTTGAAGTTCAGGGTTCAAAATTTGGTTGGCATTAGCTAATTGATACTCATAGTCCAAATCAGTTGTATTGCGAATTCCTCTTAGCAAAAAAATAATATTAAGCTTTTGAGCTAATTTAGCCGTTAACTGATCGGAATTTTTTATCACAATCACATTAGAAAAATTGGCTAGCTTTTCGCATACTTGTTGATAACGTTCGTCAATTAGTTGATCATGACTTTTATTATAATTGTTAGTAACTACTACTACTACTTGATCAAAAACTTTTAAAGCTCGCGAAATCAGCTTAATGTGTCCTTGGTGAATTGGATCAAAACTTGCAGGAAACATAATTTTCTTCATAATAAATTATTCCTCTTCTAGCATTTATATATAATATATTATAAAGAGGTTACTATGAAAATAATTCAACAAAACTACATATTAATTGATATTGGCAATACTTATACTAAAGTTTATAATAAACAAGCTCAATTAATATTTAGAAAACCTACGGCAAAAATTAAAACTATTGCTGTTGAATTAGCAAAATTGGATTTTGATGTAATCGTCTATTCAAAAGTTTTGAATCCCAATTGTGAAAAAATCATTAATGCGTTTCCAAAACCAAGTCATGATATTCGAGAAATAATTTTAAAAAACAAAAAAAAGTTAACAGTTTTTGCAGATATTGATCTTAATGAATTAGGAACAGATATCGCTTTAGGGATTGTTGGGGCAATTAGTAAGGGCCATCAAAATTTTATAATAATTGACAACGGGACTGCTTGCACATTAAGTGTTGTCAAAAACTCAAAATTTATTGGAGTAAATATTTATCCTGGTTGAGATAATCTGAAAGATCATTTTCAGCAAGATACTCAAATATCGACTACTGAAATTACGCACACGACTCAAGAAATCGGTATTGACACTAATTCTGCTTTATACAATGGTATTTATAAAATGTATTGAGATAGTTTAAGCAAAGACATTAAAAAATATCAGCAAATATATCAAGTTGAAACTTGTTTTGATGTTAATAATGAAATTGTTTTAGGGTTTCAATATCTATTAGATTTATAAAAAAAACCGCGAAGCGGTTTTTTTAGACTATAAAATATTTACAAATATTATGTTTGTGCATCTTTTTTAGCTTTTGCTTCTTGACCTTGTTCAGCAAGTTCAGCTTGTAAAGCTAATTTCTTACGTGCTGATGGTAAAACAATATTGTTTAACAACACGTTTGAGAATGATAAATAAATTCAGAATCCAACTAAAGTAATTGAGTTAATTGAAGCCAAAATTCCTTGAACAGTTGACTGTGAATTTCCTTGTCAGAATAGACCAGTAAAGTTTGAACCAGTTGCAATTACTCAAGCAATAGCTGGTAAAACAATTCCGTCAACTAATAATTTTTTTGTCATTCCTTCTGGTGAGCGGTGAGCATCCATAAGTGTTGACAAAATATACATTGCTAAGCATGAAGATAAAATAAAGTATCCTAATGCTGAGAAGAATGGTCACATCAAAGTTCCAGTTGTTCCTGGTTCTCAAATTTCTCCATGCCCCATTTGCCCAACTTGTCTTATTCCTACCATTCCAGCTGCTAATGAAATCGCAATTAAGATAAGTAAAAAGTAATATGTGATTGCAGGAATCATGATTTCTTTTTTAAGATTCTTATACGCTGTTTTAGTTAATGTAAACAATGCATGTAAAATAATAGCTGATCCAAAAAAAGTTAAAAATATGACTAACGGAGAAGCAATTTCTGCAGCTGCTCCAGTTCCTAGTCCTCCAATTAATGGTAGAGCTATTCCTGAAATAATAATTGTCGGAATAATTGCTGCCAACATGAATACATAAAATCTAAACATTTCTAAACTAAATAGTTTTCATGCTAGTTTTGTTTTAGTTGAAGTATCTGTTGGTAAAGCTTTGTAATAAGCAATACTGTATTTTGAACCAACTGATGTAAACTCATATCCACGCTTAAAGTCAAAGAACATTTCATCAGCTCTTCCAACGATTGCCAATGCTCTTTCTTTTTCATACATTTCTTTTAATGAATTAATAACAACTTCACTTGGTTTAACATAGATTGATAAATCCATTTCTTTAATTAATGAATCTCCAATTTCGTCAACCATATTTGTCATAAATTGAGGTTTGAATTTCAATCCTGAATATCCTGCATAGTGAGCTTTAATTTGCTCATAGTCTCCTAATGACAATTTCGAATTTAAATCTGTGGCTCATGTGATTGCTGACTGATAGTTAAATAAGACATTTGAACGTCTTGCTTTTAGATATTCTTTTAAACCAGTAATTTGTCCGAAGAAAATTTGTTTTGTTAATGGAATTAACATTGCAAAAACTCCCCCCACTAATACTAATTTAAATGGATCCAATAATGATTTCATTAAAGAATTAGGTGCCATGAATCCAGCCAACGAATATTCAGTTCCGCTTAGCATATTACGCAATTGAGAAACTGTAAGTTCAGTTCATTTAATGTCTTCTCCAAAAATCAACTTCAATTTATCAGCTCAACCAGCTCCTCCTCATTGAACTCCCTCGATATTGTAAAGGGCTGCGCCATCAATTCATCCTGCGTAACCGAAGTAAATTACAATAACAACAAATAATAAAACCATATTTCTGGTTATTTTTCTCATAATATTTCAATATCCTTTCTAACTAAATTATTATAGCAAAAGCAAATAAAAAAAATCTTATAAACAAAGGTTTTATAAGATTTTTTCTAAATATTTGTTTTTTTATTTAACAACTATGTTAACAATTCGATCAGGAATGACAATTTCTTTAACAATTGTTAATCCTTCAATAAACTTTGCGACATTAGCATCAGCTTTGGCAAGGGTTAATAATTGCGTTTTTGAAAGTCCTTTAGCAACTTCAATTGATCCGCGCAGTTTACCATTAACTTGAAAAGCAACTGTTGTCGTATTTAGAACTAGTTTGCTAGAATCATATGTTGGTCAATTTGTCAAAGTTACCGTTGAAGTATGTCCTAAAATATTTCATAATTCTTCAGCCAGGTGTGGAGCGAATAAACCTAACATTTTGACAAATCCCTCGATGTAAGGTTTATAAACTGTTCCTTGTGCTTCTTTGTAAATATAATTTACCAATACCATTAATTGTGAAATTGCAGTATTAAATTTTAAATCAGTAACCATTTCAGTAACTTTTTTAACAACATCATTATAAACAAAATCTAAATTTCCATTATTAGTATTTGAAAATTTCACTTTGTTAATCATTCTATAAGCACGATTTAATCACTTAAGTGCTGCGTCCAAGCCGTCAAAACTTCATGGAAGCGATGCATCAAGTGGTCCCATAAACATTTCATATAATCTTAAGGCATCTGCTCCATGAGAACTTATGACATCATCTGGATTAATAACATTTCCCTTTGATTTTGACATTTTGCGATTATCAGGTCCCAAAATCATTCCTTGATTAAATAAGTTCTTAAATGGTTCAGGAGTTGATAAAATTCCCAAATCATATAAAACATGATTTCAAAAGCGAGCATATAATAAATGCCCAACAGCATGTTCTTGCCCACCAATATATAAATCAACTGGCATTCATTTGGCAAAGCGTTTCTTAGCTTCTTCGCTTTCAATATCAATTAATTGGCCTGGCTTATCAGTTAAGATATATGCTAAATAATATCAGCTGGGTCCAGCTGAATTTGGCATGGTATTTGATTCACGCACAGCTGGTTGATTATTAAATGTTGTGTTGATTCATTCAGGCACATTTGCCAATGGTGATTCACCAGTTTTAGTGGGTTTAATATATTCAGTTTTTGGCAAAGTTATTGGCAATTCCGATTTATCAATTAGCCCAATTTGTCCATCACTAGTATATACAAGTGGGAATGGTTCTCCATAAAAACGTTGACGAGAAAATAGTCAATCGCGTAATTTATAATTAACTCTTCTAACCCCTAAATTTTTTGATACTATTAATTCAGAAATTTTATTTATTGCATCCTGACGATTTAAGCCATTTAAAATTCCTGAGTTAATATGAAGTCCTTCACCAACAAAAGGTTTTGTAATATCTTTTGGTTCAATTACATATTTAACTGGAAGCCCAAATTTATTGGCAAATTCTCAATCTCTAGTGTCATGGGCTGGAACGGCCATCACTGCACCATTTCCATAATCTTTTAAAACATAATCAGCAATCCAAATTTGAACCTCTTCACCAGTTATTGGATTTATGGCCATTGTTCCAGTAAAAACACCAGTTTTGGGCTTAGTTTCATCCTTACGATCAATTTCAGTTTTAGATAATGTTTTTTGAATATAAAGATCAACTAAAGGTTTTTGGCTTACTGTTGTTATTTTACTCACAAGCTCGTGTTCTGGTGATAAAACGATATAACTAACTCCATAAATAGTGTCTGCACGAGTTGTAAATACTGGAATAGTAAGATTAGCTGTAGTTGTAAATTTAATTTCCATTCCTTCAGATTTCCCAATTCAATTTTTTTGCAAATCTTTAACAGATTGCGGTCATTCCAAATTGTCCAAACCTGCTAATAATTTATTAGCATACTCAGTAATTTTTAAAACTCATTGACGCATAGTTTTTTTGACAACCGGATATTCTCCACGTTCAGATACCATAATTCCATTAAGTTCAATAATTTCGTCATTT
The DNA here is from genome assembly GCF_002843565.1 of Mesoplasma syrphidae. Taxonomy (NCBI): domain Bacteria; kingdom Bacillati; phylum Mycoplasmatota; class Mollicutes; order Entomoplasmatales; family Entomoplasmataceae; genus Mesoplasma; species Mesoplasma syrphidae. The sequence continues at coordinate 183,590 of NZ_CP025257.1, read as the reverse complement.
GCCAAAACAGTTCCTAGTTCTTGACATCAATTCACTTCAACATCTCGCAATTCAGCTAGACCCTTGTTATACATTTGTTGAAAAATTCACTGTGTTATTTTGTAGTAATTTGGATCAGCTGTATTTACCTCTTTATCATAATCATACGAAAAACCTAATGCTTGCAATTGAGTTCTAAAAGTATTAATATTTTTTAACGTAAATTCACGTGGATCATTTCCAGTTTTCAAAGCGTATTGTTCAGCTGGCAGTCCAAATGCATCTCATCCAATTGGGTGCAGTACATCACATCCTTGCATTCTACGAAAACGTGCGAAAACATCAGTTGCCGTATAACCTTTTACATGGCCAACATGTAAACCCGCTCCTGATGGATATGGAAACATATCCAAGATATATGCTTTTTGCTCGTTTACATTAGTCGTTTTATAAACATTATGTTCTTTTCAATATTTTTGTCATTTTTTTTCTATTGCTCTATGTGAAAAGTCCATTTCAATACTCCTTTAAAAGTTTATAATAATATTTTACTATTTTTAAAACTGAATATAAAATAAAAATATTTAAACTATCATTTTTACTCAAAGTTTTTGCAAAACTTTTATGTAGTTTAATTGTATTTAAATATCTTGCTATAGCAAATCAACTCTAGTTTAAATATTGGACCAAAAGTTGAATTAAAATTACGGTTTATTAATAAAAGATAGTTTCGCAAAAATTAAAATTTAAAAACAGAATTAGACTTTTTAAATAAAAAAAGCACTAAACTAATAGTGCTTTTTTAGATATTCAAATGGTCGGAATAATTGGACTTGAACCAACGACCTCTCCGTTATCAGCGGAGTGCTCTAACCAGCTGAGCTATATTCCGAAAACAAAATAATTTTAGTATTTTTTGCACCATAATGCAAGTATAAAAATTAACTTTCTGAAAAAATAAAAAAATGACCTAAGTCATTTACTGTTTTTCCATATAATCGATACTGAAAACTTTGTTAATACTTTCACGAGAATATAGAAAATTATAACGAACATCCTGGTTTGTTTTTGGATTCTTATATAAAACACTCATTCGTTGTGATTTTATTGATACTTTGTCATTCATTAATTCCGGATTTTCAAATGTTCATGAGTATAATGATTCATTCATGAAACGCTCATTCATTTCCAATGATAGATCAGTTATTACATTTAACTTATTGTAAATGTTTACAATTCCTTTTAGCAATTCCGGTAAGTGATCTGTCAATTCTTGCTCCTTATCAATATTGTCTAAATTGACTTTTGCCAATGTTATTGAGTTATTCTCAACAACAATATTTTCACCTTCATAATAGTTGACAACTATAAGATCTTTTTCATCAGTTTTTAAAATTTCATCCAACGTCATTTTTGTAACACTGTTAATTTTTTCTTCAGTCAATTTTGAACCTGGCGTAAATCCCTCAGGAGCTTCTTTTCCTTTTAAGTACAATAACTTATTTTTTGGTCCTGTTTCAAAAAAAGTTTTAAAAACATTTTCCAAATCTTCTGCTGATTTTGCAAATTTGGTTTTTCCATTAAAAGTAATATTTTGTCCTTGCTTAACTTCATGTTGTAAATGTTCTTCATTTGGTGCTAAAAAATGATTTACGATAAATTCTCAAACTGATCCTTCAGTTACACCATCCTTATTAATTCCCAAAATATTAAACAATTCCGGTAAATTTTCAACAATTTGTGAAACTATATTACCCATATGTTCTTTGCCTTGTGAATCAACGTATTTATTATTTAATATATGATTATTAAATAATGATTTAAAATCTTCGATGTAAATACCATAACTTTGTAAATTCTTAAGAGTTTTAGTTTCATCAATTCCAAAATCTCCGGTAATATCATTAATTAACTCAGGAATTGTTAATTTTAAATAATGTTCTCCCAAAATACCTTGGCTATCAGTTTTTCCTATAAATGAACCTAAACTTTTATTCAACACTGACTTTATATTCATTGGAACATCACTTCCTCCTAAAAAGTCATTAACAGTATTTTGAATGTTTTCAGGTAATTTTTCTCATACATTTATTGAAGAGACAGTAACACCCAAAACTTTAAAGTCTAAAGAGAAATCAGTTTTAAAGTTTCCTCTGTATAAAGAGCTATATAAATTTTCTGTCATATATTTAGGAAAGTAAATAGCAGTAGCTGCTAGCCCATTAAGTTTACTTAAAATTTGGTTCAATGGACCCTTGCTTGCATCAATTACACCTTTGTCATTTGACAAAGCATAAAATAAGTTTCCTATTAAATAATAAAATTGATCGTCTCGTATCATTTTAATAAAATCCTCTTTTGTCATGGATGTTATTGAACCAATTACAGGTACTTTAATATCTTTAATTGCTTTATGAACAGATTCCAAAATTTCATCTGTCAACAATTCTTGAATTACATAATAAATAAAATTAGTTCCAGAAGAAGCATTTTTATTTTTAAAATCGAATGTATTATTAACTTTTGGAAATCACCCACTAGTAACTGTTATAGAATTATCATCACCAAAAAGTGCAAAAAGTAATTTCTGAAAATTACGCCCTTCTGGATCTTCCTTAGAGTTAAGACTTCCCACGTGATATTTTAATGCTGTCAAAATATATTTTAAATTAATATTACTTGAAGCAAATGTAGTTGAAACTTTTTTACCTTTAATATTATTTTTATAATAATCTCCATTAGTCGTATTGCTATCAAAAAGGTGATTTCCATCAATAACATTAACATTTTTTGTAGAATCATATAATGACAATGACATTTGCAATAATTGGGCCATTTTAACAAATTCCTTAATAGCTTTAATATATTGAGGAATGTTTTTAATTATGGAATCCATGTCCAAATTTCCCAAAGAACTCTTAGCAGAACCTGATTGGACAATTATTTTTGCTGCACTAGCAAGATTTTGCTTAATTTCTTCGTCACTTGATATTGTTAATGTTTTGTGAGTTGAATCCTTTAAAAATGCGATTCCATTTGTTAATGAAATAAACATAGCTCCCGTTAAATTTTCTAAAGAGACATTTTGAGTTTCTTCAACAACATTCATACTTTCAATTTCTTTGTTTATCAAGTCACTTGAATTATCTAAAACAATTTTTGCTGCTAACGAAATTGCCGAAACGATGTTTGATCCCAACGTGTCATTCAAATCAGGTAATTTAAGTATGGGTCCTAATCCGCCAACCAAGCTATTTATACTTTCAGTTGATAAAACAGGTAAAATCTGCATCACTAATTCTAGAATTCCGGCTATATTTTCGGGAACAGCCTGAGAAACTGCGCCCTTACCATTTCCTAAATTACCGTTCAAATTGATGTTATCTGTTAATTCAGTTTTTAATAATGAAGTATTTGTTCCAAAATAGCGTGACTCTAGTTCACTTACCGTTGAGTATTCATCTAGTCCACGGTCTTTATTATCAAAAACTTTTCCATCCATATTTAAAGAATTAACTTGTTTTTCAGCAAGTTTAATTCCCATTTTATTTTGCAATGTTTGATAACTATAGCGATGTTGGTCAGCTAAAATTGCTTTTTTAGCAACTAATGCCGCTGAACCTTGTAGATTAGCCAAAGAATTATTGTATGTACTTGGATCCGGAGTTGTACTTGGTTCCTCAATTTTAGGTGTGCAAGCTACAACTGTTACACTTGAAGAAGCTGCTAAAGAAACTGCTCCCAATACTGCCAACATTTTTTTCATGATTATCTCCTTTTGATATTTAATAAAAATTCAATAAATTTATTATACTAAAAAATGATTTTAAATGTAGTTTTGCACACTATATGTTGTAATTTTTATTAAATATGGGACCATTTTTCTTTCAAATCTGCTTCAGTTTTTTTGGAAATACTATCAAATTTAAATGGCCATGTTCCCTGCTTACGAGAATACTGAAATTCATAAGCAATTTTAGCATTAGTTTGCGAATTGATATAAATTACTTTCATTATTTGACTTGAAATTATTTTATTGGCAATTAAATGAGGCTTGGAAAATACTCATTGATATTGAGCTTCATTTTCAAAGTTTTCCTGAACTTCCTTTTTGTAATTTTTAACAATATTGATTTTTTTATAAATTCGATTTAAAACTTGAAAAATTTCTTGAAGATGATCAGTAACTTCAACTTCATTTAAAAAGTCAATGCTAACGTGTTCCACAATCACTTTTTCAATTTCAACAATAATATATTTGCCGGCAGACTTAAATTGATTAACGACTCAAAATTCTTTATTTGAGACATCAAAAATATCATTTCAGTTTTCAATAATATAGCCACTTTCATTAATTTGTTTTTGAGTTACTTTATCTGCGGTAGCTAATTTTGGCCTATTTGTAAATAAAGTGATTTGATTCTTAGATGAAGTTGAATAATTATCATTCAAAACTTTAATTAGCTCTTTTTTATCATTTGCATAAATAAGTTTGTTCCCTATATTTAAATTAATTCCTTTTCTAATTTCATGCTCTTTATGGTTAGGAATAAAAAAATGTTTAGACAAAAAATCTCATAACGAGTTTTCTTTAACACCAAAAGAAGTTATACCCAAAATTCTTAAAAAATTTGGCAAGTTTTCTAAAATTTGGGAAATGATATTTCCTTTCTGAATAACTCCATATTCATCAGTATATTGATTATTAACAAGATAGTTATTAAATAGCTTTAAAATATCACTAATATAAATTCCGTAAGACTGCAATTTTTTTAAATCATGGCTTTCATTAATGTTAAAGTCACTGCTTAGATTGTCAATTATTTCAGGTATTGTTTTTTTAGTGTAATAGTTTCACAAATCTTTTGGATCCGAGGAATTTAAAAACGAGCTTAATTCTTTTTTTAGAACAGACTGGATATTCATTGGAATATCAGGTCCTCCTAAAAATTGATTAACACTATTTTTTGTTGAATCGTTAAACTTATCTCAAATATTAATTGAATAAATACTCCCAATATTAACTGAAAATTCAGTTCGAAAATCTTTTGAATATAATGATAAAAATAAATTCTTAGTTAAATACTTTGGAAAATTAGTTACCCCAACAATCGTCTTATTAAACAACTTTTTAAGAGTTTGGTTAAGTGGACCCTTGAAGCCATCAGAAACTCCCTCATCATTTGCCAACGCATAAAAGAAGTTGCAAATCAAATAGTAAAACTGGTCGCTTTTGATTAAGTTTTTAAAGTTTTGAAGACTTATTTTTGAAATTGCTCCAATTGCTGGTACTTTAACTGAGGTCAAGCTTCTTCAAATTGATTCGGCTACTGTAGAGTTTTCACCGACTAGATAGTTTCGTATTAGATAGTACCCAAAATTGGTACCACTAGAACCGTTTTTTGACAGAAAATTTCATTTATGTCTAACTGTGTTTCCAGTTTCGGACCAGTCAAACTCAAACTTTTCAGTAACTTCTGTATTGTCACCGAATAAAATAAAGATAAATTTTTGAAGACGTCTACCCTCAGGATCATTTTGATTTCCAATTGCTCCTAAATAATATTTAAGAGTCGTTAATAAATACTTAAGATTAATACTTGTTGCTGCAAATTTATTTCCTATTTTGCCTTTTAAAAGTTTTTCATAAACTTTTTTATTATTTAATTCATTGTCAAACAAATACTGACCGTTTTTAGGAATTGTTGATTTTGTTTTATCAAAAACTGAAAATTGCATTTGAAAAAATTGCAAGCCTTTAGCAAATTCTTGTGCTGCTTGAGCATAGTTTAGGGCATTAGCCAAAGTTATTTCTTTTTTAAAATCTTTTACCTTTGATGAAGCATTCAAAGGTTGAATATTTAAATATAAGCTTTCAGCAGCTTTTGGAAGATTCATTTTTATATCATTATCTGTGCTTGTAACATAGGGAACAAACTGAGGATTTTTAATTAGTGTAATACCATTTGAAATACAAATAAACATCGCCCCTGTAATATTGGTTAAGGAGAGATCGTAACTTTCACGCACGACATCCATTCTAGAGATGCGCTGATTGATCTTTTCTACAATAACCTTATTTGTAAAAATTTGTTTAACTGTTTGTGATATATATTTAATGTTTTGATGCCCAATTTTATTTTCCAAAATAGAAAAATCAATTGTTGAACCAAAGCCACTAAGAATATTGGTGACCATACTTGTTGAAATTGAAGGAATTAATTTTATTATAAGTTCAATTGCTTCTGCAATTGCTTCACTACTAATTCTTGAAAAGCCCTGATCAGGAATAAATCTTCTTACCAATTCATTAGAAGTTCCCTTTTTGCCATTTAGATTGATGTTTGAACTGAATTTAGTATTGTTAAAACCATTATCATTACCAAAGTAGCGAAAACTCAAGTCACCAAAAGTTGATTTTCCATCAAGGGCAAAATCATTTTCATCATAAAAATTATCATTGGCATTTAATTTATTAATAGCTTCTTTTGCGTTTGTATTGCTAAACATAGTATTCAAAACTTTTGAACTATATTCATATTGGTCAGCCAAAATAATTTTCTTGGCCATCAAGGCTGCAGTGCCCTGCAAATTATTTAGAGAATTGTTATATGTCGTTTCCTTGGGTTTTTTGATACCTTTTTTATCATCTTGTTGGCTCTCTTTTGAAAAACAAGCAACTACCGGCATACATGCAAATATTCCAATTGTCAGCGCTCCAATAACTCCCAAAATCTTCTTCATAAAGCCACCCCTTATTATTAAATTAGTCTCAAACTAACACTTTTAAGTGTACATTCCATAAGTCTAAAAATACGCTTTTTTAGATTAACGGTTCTGAAACCGATTTTTAAAACATTGTTCAAATAAAAAAACAGCCAAAAGGCTGTTTTCAAATTAACGTTTTGAGAATTGAGGTGCTCTACGTGCTCCACGCAATCCGTATTTTTTACGTTCTTTAATACGTGCATCACGAGTTAATAACCCAGCTGCTCTTAAAGATTTTCTGTAGTCTTCACTTGCTTCCAATAAAGCTCTTGCAATTCCTAAACGAGTTGCTCCTGCTTGGCCAGTAAATCCTCCACCTTTAACAGTTACTGTGATATCAAAATCAGTTGATGTTCCTGTAGCTACTAATGGTTGCTCTAAATCTTGAACAAGTGTTGCATATGGGAAAAACTCTAAAGCAGTTTCTCCATTAACAACGATATTTCCCTTACCTGGAGTAAGAATAACTTGAGCAACAGAAGTTTTTCTTCTTCCTGTTCCTCTATAAATAACTTTATCTGCCATTACTTATTGTCTCCTTTTTTAGTATTAACTTCTAATACCACTGGTTTTTGAGCTGCGTACGGGTGGTTTTCACCAACAAATACGTGTAATGCTCTAAATTGGTTTCCACCTTGTACATTTTTAGGTAACATTAGTTTAATTGCGCGTTCTAAGATTTTTCTTGCATCTAGTTCTCTTTGAACCGCTACAGTTCTTCTTCTTAAACCACCTGGATGCATTGAGTGGTGGTAGTAAGTTTTATCTGACTCTTTTTTACCTGTAAATTTTGCTTTCTCAGCGTTAATAATAATAACGTGATCTCCGTTATTAATGTGAGGTGTAAAGTTAGGTTTATTTTTCCCTCTCAATACCATAGCAACTTGAGTTGCTAATCTCCCCACTGTTTGATCTGCAGCGTCAACGATGTATCACTTTTTATCGATGTCTTTTGCAGAAATAAGTGTTGTTTGATTCATGTGCTTTTTTCTCCTTATGACCTGTCCGGGGTAAAAGTGTAGTAAGCGATATAATTATAAATAATTTTTTAATATATAGCAATATATTTTATCAAAGGAAATAATAAAATAAATTAATATATTTTTAGTTAATACTGCTGATTTTTGAATGCTCAAATACTTATATAGCAAAAATGTTTTCTGGTGGAGTATTTCAATTTCTTACAACAAATTTAACATCCTCTATTGATTCTGTATTAAAATTTGTAGCTATAATTGTAGCACCAAAAGTAGCTAATTGATTGTCCACAAACTCATTTAAGAAAGAGTGCAAGTAATTAGGACTTTCATCATATCTATTCAAGATTGCTAGGTTGGCTCATGTTACTATATCTATTTGATTTTCAAAACTGTAACTTGAAAACTCAGGTAAAATTATAAGAAGCAATTGTCTAATTATTTGTAACCCAAAACTGCTGCTATTACTACTTCAATGTTCAGTACAAATCAGGTTTTGAAATGTGTGAAGTGCTTCATGATTTAAATAAATTAGCACGCCAAATTCTCCAGTTTCCAATATTTGATCATATAATAAACGGGATAAAAACGGACTACCATTTTCAGGAGGAATTTGATAGGTATTTACACTTCTATTAGAGCTTTTCTCATTATATACTTTTTCAATTTCAGATTTGTCGTAGGAATTGTAAAAAGCAATTTTGTCATTTATTTTGTAATCGATTGTCATATATGGATTTCCATTTTGAACTGGTGAATAATTTTTAAACACGTGTTTATTTTTAAGATAAATATCATATTGATCTTTAAATTCTTCATTTTCTTTGAATATTATATTAATCTTATTTGAAGTATCAAATACGAGGCTGCTTTGAGGATTTTTCGAGCTCGTAAAAGTTTTCTCAAACTCAGTTTCTAAAATTCAGCTATCAGCATTGTCTTTGTACATGTTGGCAGTTTCATATTTTGGATGTAGACCATTAATCATTTCCGAATAATTTCACTCGTCATATATTTCTCCATTAAGGTCTCCATATCAAGCTCTCAATTTGGCATCGGGAAAAGCTACATATTTAAACGTATATGGAATTCTTGATATATCATTTACATATCTTTTCTGAAAATGATAGCTCATTAAACCATCAGTTGCAAATTCTCTGTCATTAAAAATTTCTTGCACATTGAAGGCCTTGTTAAATTTTATTTCCCTATCAATTTCTTGTTGCAAGGGCTGACTTTTTGTTGAATCGAAGACGCCGACATCAACATTATCGATCTCTCAGTTTTCTCCTAATTGATTTTCAACAACTCTTACAAAAATTCCGGCTATTTGCTTATTAGCATATTCAAATCCCTGACTGATTATTGCTTTTGCAATGATTTCTTTGGCGTTTTCATTCGTTCCTTCAGCAAAATTTGATGCTGAGCCTGTTAAAAATCTGTACACATCCTTATAGGTTAATTCTTCATTAACTTTAAATGAACTAAATAAAGTATTTATCAATCATTGATCCAAAGTTAAAGTAGTAATTTTTCAATTTGCATCTTCAAAATGCTCTTCTTTATAAGTTGTAATTGAATTTGAACAACCACATGATTCTTTTTTAATATTGGCTAGAACAGAACTTTGATTTTGTTTAAAATTATCTTTATTAATTGTAAAAGACATGACATTGCCTAAACTGGCAATGAAGAGCCCGACGGCTCCTAAAATGCTTATTGTTTTTTTCATTTTTCTCATTTCTATTTTTGACAGTTTGTAGAGACTTTATTATGAGTGCTTACTATAAATATCAAAACTGGGATTTTTTTAAAATTGAGTATCATTTCTAAACAAAAACTATTAGTTTTTCTCAATTTTAGTCAAAAGTTTTTTGTAGTTAATTAAATTAATAGTAAAGATTGAACACTGCTCTTCCACTTCATGTTTTATGAAACTGTCTTTGCATTGTTTGGTTAGCACTACAAAAAATTACGCCAACAAATTGCAATATTGTTTCGCCTGTTTCATTTTTATATTGACTAAAACCACTATGAGTTTGAACTTGTCAGACTGATGGCGAAATTCCACCACTCATTTTAGTCTCATTTATTCTTCTATTATTTTTTGTAACATCAAAAGCACTTTCAACTCCTGTTACTTTTCTTGAACTAACGCTGTATTTAGTATTTTTGTTAACAATTGTTGCAGATTCGCTGTATGTAGAAAATGTAACTCTCGAATCGGCATTCCCATCAACTCATGATATACCAGTTATGTCAGAAGTAGTGCGACCAACATTTTTTTCAACAACAAAATAGTCTTGAGTTCCATAAATTGGAATTCCTTCAACTTTCATTGATTGCTTTAGGTCAACGGTTACTGTTGGACTATTAGGTATCATATAATTAACTTCTACACTTGAAGCAGAATCATATATTGTACTGTCTTCTATTGGAACAATTATTGCTTTGATGCTTGAAATTTGTGTCGCTTCAATTTCTGAAAGAATAACATTGGGATTTTTTTCCTTAACGGCTTTTAAAATACTTTGCGAGCTATTTTCCGTTAGCATTCCCAAATTCCTTCTAGTAAGATGATTTGAAAGTGGCACTAAATTTTCACTTTTACTATTTGTTAATTTAACACCAAATCTTATTGCACCCAAAAAATCAGGATTATTTGATTTTGCTACAAGTGTTGCATTTTCAAATTCAGTAACTAAACCGGGTTTAGGCTTTTCTAAGTTAATATTTCTAAAATCTCATATATCTTTATGATCACTAAACGAAAGATAAATATCAATTAGCTCAGGTATTTCTGGATTACCGATCATTAGACTTAATAGTATTTCTTCAGCAATTGCATCTTTTGTTTCTTCTACAAAAGCCAAATTAACTTGAACATCATTTGGTTTCAGAGTCGTAATATTTGTTTTTGCATCTGTCAGATCATCTAAAATATTAAGTTCATTTTTGGAGTTACTTTTTTCATGAACTGTAGCAAAAGTTGCTACTGTTGGCCCAGAAATTAATGCTGTAGCTCCTAAAATACTAAGTAATAACTTCATATTTTGATTCCTTTCCAACTTAAGCCCACCCTGCTCCCACTATATTTTATTCTCCTTTATATGAATAAAACTTTTACGGATTTTTAAAAGTTAAAAATTAGTTTTATATTATTAACATACCATTTTTTAATTATTTTGTAAGGAAAAAACTAGTAAATGTATCATTTTGATACATTTACTAGTTTTATTTTTGTTTCCTGAATTCTTTCGTAACAGTTGCAAACTGCAGTTTTTAACTAAATAAAGTTAAATCTATATTTATTTACTGTGCCCTAAGAATGCCTTAACAAATCAAAGCCTTTTTTGTTTCTCATAATATTGCCTTCTTTTAATTAATGTGTCTTTCAACTTTGTCATATGTAGTGAAAATCAATTTGGTATAATTTGTAAAAACTATTAAAAAAATGCTTCATAGCTGAAACATTTTTTTATTACAGTTCTGTATTTTGTAACATTTTTATTGTGTTTATTTTAGTTATTGCTTTAAATCCATAAGCAATTGTTACAAAATAAATACCTAAAACTGATAAGGCAACTGTTAAAACTAGTCAGAACGGAAAGACCATTGGTAGAACCATATTTGAATTGGTTGCTACAATTCTTAAGGCGGACATATAAATATATCATCCAATTGCCGTTCCAACTACAAATGTTATTCCAATAACAATAAAGTACATTCCTAAAATTGTTTTAGCGATGTAGTTATTGCGATATCCTAAAACTTTCATTGTCGCGATAAAACGGGCATTATCAGTAATAATCAAATTGGTTGTCAAGAGAATAATAACAAATGTAATAATTAATACCAAAACAATTGCAAAAATCATTACAATTAAAACTAAATCTGACATTTGGTTTAATATATCTTTACTAATTTGTGTTGGAACTATCGACTTAATTGAGCCTTCTGCGGCTCCATCTGCTAGCACTCCATCTTTATAACCACCATTCATTCCAAATGGTGAATAATCTCCATATCTTTGATATGTTGAAATCGTACTTTTTAAATCTCCAATATCTTCACTCAGTGAATACTTGTAGTTAAAAATAGGATTAGAATTTTTGAACATCTGATAAATTTTTTGCGATTTTGTTGCTGTATTTATATCACTTGAATTCAAATAGTCTCGTTTAAACTCTTCTAAAGACATTCCCAACTTTCAATTCTCTAAGTAAATTGCCTCATTTTTCGAATTTTTAAACTCATTTCCTCATTGGCGAGAAAATTGTTTTATTCAAAGATAATCTTCAACAAGATCATATCCCAAAATTTTATTAGCATTTTGATTACTAATTCAAGCCGCAGCTGTTCCGTATCCATCATGAATTCCAGCTACCTTGAAAGTTGTTAAAGATTTTTGATCGACAATATCTGCTTCACCGTCAAGTATTGCTTGATAAACTTCTCCAATACTTGCTAAGCCCCCCGCTAATGTCTTGCCAGCTAATTTTACAGATTTTGAATTTGAAGTTGTATCAGAATACTGTCTAAATTGATGATCATAGGGTGAACTTCCATATTCATTCCCTCCTGAATATTGATCAAGAGTATATGGACTGTTATTCTCATCTGTTAAAACTTTTTTAATGACATTTAAATCGACAATGTCACCTTTTTTCAAACTCATTTTTTGAGCAACAGTTTGATTAATGACAATTTCATTTTCATTAGAGTCTTTGAAAAGCTTCTGATTTAATGAGTGATTTTTTTCATCATATAATTTCATAAAGGGATCTTCTAAATTGTCTAGCCCATAAATTTTAAAATTAAAACTATTCTTACTTTGAGCATTCATATATGTTCCAATTTGATCAAGATCATCTAAAGGTACTAATGAAAATGAAGTATTAAATTCTCGATCATTTTTGACAGCATCTTTAATATTTTGTTGTACAAAATAAGGAGAACGTGAATATGCAGCTTGAATAATAACATGGTCAATTCTTCCGAAAAAATACATTAAAAATCATTTCATATATTTATATGTGTAAGCATCCAAAGTTTCTTGATCAGATAGTGATTCCAAATCAATAGTCTCATATTTGTCATCTTTAGAATTTTGTTCTTCTTCAGTATCATACATGCGATTTTCACCCAAAACGTTAGTACCGTCTGAAATTTTAAATACTGGCGGTGTTAAAATTTTAGCATTAATCAATTGATTGAATTTATTAAACTCCTTGATAGCTGGGCTAATTTCCATAGCAATTTTATAACTATCAAGCAATTGATCAGCGGTTTTTAAATACTGTTGTGAACCATCTGCTTGATTAAACTCAGAAATTTTTTGCAAATTTGACTTTTCTTCATCTCCTATTTCAGGCAGCGACAAGAAAATTGAGTTAACATATTTCTTATAAAATCCCTGTAAAATCTTAGTCGCACGTAATTGATCATCCTTATTATCTTTAATATTGTCAAAAAACTTAACTAAATCTGGTCATTGATTTAAAGCAAAAATATACATAATTTCTGAGCCATCTCCAGGAATTGGTCTAGTAGCTTTTTGAGCCATTAATTTTTGCAAGTTAATTCCAATGTTTAAACCATATGAATTAGTCAATTTCATATTTGCTGCTAAAACTCCAGATGCAAAATTTTCATCATCTTCAATCATTAATGAAAAGTAATCACTTGGAATTTGTCTATTGATATAAGCATCAATTATTTTGTTCATATCATAAGTATTATCAAAAGATTTTAAAGGAGCATTTGTTCAATATTCTCCCGATTGATTGGCAAGTTTTGCTTTTTTATATTCGGGATTAGGAATTGACTTATTATACGCTTTTAAAAATGTATAGGGGTTATTAGAAATTGGTTCATTGTATTCAACCAACTGATTATAGTCAATTCCGTTGTAGGCAGCATGACGGTTAATGTTTAAAGCATTCGGTGCAGCATAAGCAACTGTCATTACTCCAGAAGCAATTAGAACAACTGCTCCAACACAAGATAATTTCCCAAATGAATTAATTAATAATGCTGTACGAATTTTTGACCCAAAGCTATTTCTAAAGTTTAAACGTTTAATAGCAATTCCAAATCTGGTTACTTTAGTTGATTTATTTGCATTCATCAAATTCAATGCTGAACTTTTAAAAATTAGCAGCGCAATTAAGAAGGCAATAACTGTTAGAAAAATTCATAAAATGACTGCCACATTTAAAAATCCAATGTAATCAAACTTCCAAGTTGAAAAGTTTAATGAAAAATAATTAGAAACTTGATCAATCAAAACAATTTGAACTGGTTGGGCCAAAATAAATCCAATAATTGAACCCATAACTGCAGTAATAAATGGTGTCGTAACATAATTGAAAATAATTTGTCGTCTTCGATATCCCAACGCCTTCATGGTTCCAACTTGAGATTTAGATTTGTCAATTTGTTTTCTAGTAATTAGTCCAATTGTGTATAAACAAACAATGAACAATAAAATTACTGTTACTGAGGTAATTCCATGATAAATCTTCAAAGTCGACTCAATTGTATTAGTACGATTATTGTAACGATACGCAGAGTCTCCAATTGCATATACATAACGTTTTTGCTCGTTGCGAATATTAATTAGTTGTTTTCAACTGCTGTTAATTCTTTCAACTTGCTCATTTGTTGGTGTAATTCCTGATTTCGTTTTTAAATTGAAAAAAGCTTCTCATTCATTATTAGAAGTAACTGTTAGTTTACCATATGTTTGATCATATTGATAAAAACCATTATCCTGCTTAATTAATCCAAAATTACTTGGATGTAAATAAATCAAACCTTCATGTTGTTTATTTGGAATTGGAGTATTTGCATCCAAAACTGGCATTACAAAATCAGCTGAATTTCCCAATCCTGATACTTGGTATCAGTCATAGTTGCTAAATTCTCCTTCTTTATAAGATTCATCAATTCCTTTTTTTTGCAATTCATCAATTGCTTGAAATTGTTTCTCAGTAGTTCCCTTGTTGTCACGAGATGCAACTAACATTTGATCTCCAAGTGAATCTTTTTGCAATCGAATAATATTTCCAATGGCGATTTTATTTTCAAAGGCAAATGTAGTGTCTAGTACAACGTTTCTTGTATGTTGATCATCATAGCCTTTTCCTTGATAAATTACTAATTTATCAACCCCATTTATTTCATCATAATTTGTTTTTGCAATAGCCTTCAAATCCATAATGTGATTATTATTATAGACCTGAGAAAACTTGCGGGCTTCAGTTCGGCTTCAATCAAAAGCCATACTTTCACGACTGTATTCTTTTTGTAATTTAGCCATTCAATATTGCTGTGCCTCAACTAAATTTTTGGGTGCCCCTTGACTAACATCTTGAGTTGGCACATTTTCAAATGGGTCAATTTGCAAAATAATATTATGCTGGTTTGAATCTTCTTTCAAAGCATTATAGTTATCCAGCACTCTAATTGAAATTGAACTCATAAGTGAAATTACTAATGCCAACATCGCAACTAACATTGTCAAACCAAAAATTTGCGATAAGTTTTTAAAAGAATTTCGTAATGAATTCTTTAAAATAAGTCTCATGCTTCTCATATGTATCCTTTCATTTTTTTATTTTAAAGTGAAAGTTGTGGTGGTGTTGTACCTTTTTTAGCTTGTTTTAAAGCAAACGCCTGCTTAGCGTTAACCTTTAGTTCGACATTCATATTAAACATTTTACTAAACTGGCTTTTTCCATTAATTTTAATTACCTTTTGAGCAACTTTCTGATTGCGTTTCTCGCGAACTCTTACAGCGACTTTGGTTACAAAGTAAACAATAAAATTTGAAATATCAAATAACGATGTATTGCTCTCAGTCAACATAAAATCATACGTTTTGGCCAAAATATAAGTCACAATGCTAATTACTATGAAACTTATAAAAGTAATTGCCACAAATACAGCTTGAGCAATAAACATATTTGTCACATCACTATTTCCAAATTTAAAGAACTGTTCACTTGTTAATGAGGTTGTTCCAATTCCGATTAAAATTGCAAATTGAAAAAAAATCGTTACTGTTCATAATGAGAGAGCAATTAAACTAGATGATGGCAGTTCAAAGTTACTATTGACCATTTTAGTTTTTTTATACCTTAGTAAAAGTTTACATAGTCCCAATAAAATTACATTAGAATAAATAAATGAAACTGCAATAAAAGCCAAATTAACTGCTAAAAAAATTGTTGGAGTTGCAACTACAATTTTTCCAATTGATGTTAATGAGCAAAAGTAAAGAAACAAAGTTATTAGAAAAATTTTTGATCAGCAATTTATTGTGTTACTTTTTTGATTTTTCATATTGCCTCCTTATTTAATATATTTTATCAAAATTATGACAATAAAAAAAAGAAACACTTATAAATGGAGTGTTTCTTAAAGAGATATTGGAGTAATTAAATATTCATATAACTTACGCTTTCCTTCTCATCTTTCGAATCATCCAGAAACTCATATTCTATATCAACAGGTAATTATTTTTAGCGACATTGTTTTGAACCAATATCTCTTAATAAGATAATACACCTTTTTACGAATATTTAATTTTTTGTAAGCATAATCCTTTAGCAATTGCCACAATTGGTGATTTTTCACCAATTCCTTGAAGCTTTTGGTTAATTATCTCAATTGATAGTTGTTTATTTTGATAAGCATATAAGGCTACTCCAACAATCATACGAATTTGATAGCGAATGAACCCTTTTGCTTTGAATTCAACTACAATTCGATTGTTGGAATTGCGAAAAATATTTATTGTATCAATTTGACGAACTGTTTTAATTGTCTTTTTTTCCAATTCATTCAACCCAGAAAATAATTTAAAATCATGGGTTCCAATAAAAGCATTAAAAATTTGCTGTAATTTGACAATATCAATTGCTTGTTTGTTTCAGCGTAGTTCAAATCTTTGCGAAAAAATATCATCAATTTGATCATTAATTAAATAGTGATAAGTTTTTTGAGCAACGCGACGAACATCAAAAGATTCCGACACACTTATAATATCAATAACTCTAATATCTGAAGGCAAAGACTTATTAAGAGCGCTTTTAAATTGTGCTAAATTTGGTACAAACTCAATTGTCAATAAAACTTTTTGATCCAAAGCATGAACACCAGCATCTGTTTTTGATGCTCCCAAAACTTTAAAATTAGATGTTTTAGTGATTCTTTTTAGAGCTTTTTCCAACTCTCCTTGAATTGTTGGTTGCTTTGGTTGAATAACTCATCCACAATAATCTGTTCCATCATAGCTAAGTGATAATAAATATTTCATTTTAGTAAACTGTTAGGGCATCCAATTGTGGCATGTGTAAGAAACTAAAAGTTTCTGGCATAGATGCGTAAACGATTGCAAAAATGGCTATCGCAAGTCCCAAAGTAAATAATACAAAGTCAACCATTTTAAATTCAAATTGAACATATCGTGTTCGTTTAGCATGCGGTTCATATCCACGAGCATCCATGGCATATGCCAAATCTTCAGCTTTTTGAAATGCAGAAACCAACAGTGGGATAATTAGCGAAGTCAATCCCTTAAGTTTGTCTTTTTTCTTACCATTTTTAATGTCAATACCACGCGATGATTGAGCCTTCATAATTCTTCCTGCTTCATCGATCAAAGTTGGAATCATACGTAAAGCAATCGAAATAATCATTGATAAAATATAAACTGGGATTCCTATTAATCTTAATGGCAATAGTAAATCTTCAATTGCCAAAGTTAATTGTAGCGGTTGAGTTGTTCCTGTTAAGATGCATGTTAGAGTGATCATTAAATAAATTCTTCATCCCATTAGTAATGCGCTATAAACAGCTTTTTCACTAAATCATAAAACTTTTCAATTATAGAAATGACCAATTGCTTGGGTTTCATTTTTAAACGATGCTGGGATATTCCCAATTCAACCAGTTTTAGTTTGTGTTACTCAATCATGCAACTTTTCTCCTGGAGCAAATAATGAACTCTCCGGATGCATCAAAAAGAAGTTCAAAAATAAAATCACTGTAAAAATAAAGCAAACAGGAAAAAGCAGTGTAAGTAACATTCTAAAATTTAATTTTGACAAAACAAACAATCCCATGATTACTGCACTCATAAAAATGTATCCAGTATATCCAATTGGAAAAAAGATTGCAACAATTAGTAAAATAATCATTACCAATTTTAATCGTGGATCCATACGATGGATAACTGAATTTTTGGGAATATATCGTCCAAATGTAATTCTCATATCTATGCCTCTTCCTATTCTTCTGCAGTAGCCAAACGATACTCACGAGCAAAGTCTTCTACAGTTCTTACATGTTTATTTAAAATATCAATTCCTTCAGCTCTTAATTTATACATTAAACGATAAAGTTTTGGCGGCTCTATTTCAATTCTCTCTAACATTTCTTGGTTTGAAAATATTTCAAACGGTGTTCCTTTAGCAATTAATTTACCTTCATGTAAAACTACAACTTGGTCGGCAATTTTTAGCACTTGATCCATATTATGAGTAACCATAATGATACGTTTTCCTTGTTCAATATTTAAGCGCTTAAATAATTTCATAAAATCATCTTCACCTTGAGGATCTAATCCTCCAGTTGGTTCATCTAATACTAAAGTATTTCCATCCATTGCAATAATTCCAGCAATCGCTACACGACGTTTTTGACCTCCGCTAAGCTCGAAAGGCGAGCGAGTTAAGTAATCAGCTGGCAATTGCACTAGTTCTAACAATTTTGGAACTGCTGCTAATGCCTCTTGTTTATTTCCACCCATGTTAATAGGACCAAAGGAAATGTCCTTTTCAACTGTATCTTTAAATAATTGATACTCCGGAAATTGAAAAACAAGACCAATCTCTTTACGCAATTCTTTAACCTCTTTAATTTTTTTCATTGCCGCAGGAATTTGATAATCTCCAATTACAGTACGTCCAGTTTCAGTTGTCAATAATCCATTAGTTAATTGAATCATTGTTGACTTTCCAGACCCTGTTGTTCCAATTACACAGGTAATAATGCCCGCTGATAAAGTTAAATGAGCATTATCCAAAGCACGAAATTCAAATGGTGAATTTTTAGAATATGTATAAGAAACATTTTCCAAAACAATATCACCAGAGTAATCGTACTTTTTCTTAACTTTACGTTCTGCTTTAATTTGATCCATGTATTTTTTTTGCAAAGCTTTGTCTGCTTTTGTTATTTTTTGCATATTTGTTTCACCAACTCATCCATATTTTTGGAATGTTGAACTTTAACCCCAACATTTTCCAAAGCTTCTTCAACTGTTGCTAAAAATGGAATATCTAAATGACGAGATCTTAAGTATTCTTTATCTTTTAAAATTTCTTCTGGAGTTCCCATTTTTTCTAAACGACCACCATTCATTACAATTACCTTATCTGCATTCAAAATTTCATCCATATCATGGGTAATTGAAATTATTGTTTTGAGTCCTGTATTACGCAATTCCACCATAATTTCTTTAATTTCACGATTACCTTTTGGATCTAACATACTTGTGGCCTCATCAAAAATAATAATGTCAGGATTTAATGCCAATGTCGAAGCAATTGCCACACGTTGTTTTTGACCCCCGCTTAAGTTTAAAGGCTCTTTATCCAAAAAGTTTTCCATGCGTACTTTGCTAGCTGCTTCAATAATAATTTCACGCATGTCTTCAGGATTAACACGCTTATTTTCTAATCCAAAAGCAATATCAGCTTCAACTGTTGAACCAATAAACTGATTATCAGGATTTTGAAAAACAATTCCTAAAAAGCGACGAATTTGATCCAAGTTATTTTTAGTCATTAAATTACCAAAAACTTTAATATCTCCTTCTTCAGCTGATAGTACTCCAATTAGCAATTTTGACAATGTCGATTTACCAGAACCATTATGTCCAATAATCGTTACATATTCCCCATGTTTGATATCAAAATTAACATCTTTTAATGCATAAGGAAAATCTGGAGAATATTTAAATGACAGATGGCGAACTTCTAAAGCGTTTTCAGATACTTTTGCTAATGACGCTCCACGACCTTTTTCCTTAATTACTAACTTTGCCTCATCATACAAATGCTTAGCAATTACATACTCTTCTTGAGCCTTTTGAATATCAATAGCGGCCTTAGTCTTTTTCGCTGCCTTTAATAAGTTTCTGGCATTATTAAGATTAATTTTAAAAGCATTATTTTGTGTTACTTTAGCAAACTCATTTTTAACTGCGCGATATTCCAAACGTGCTTTTTGTAATTCTTCTTTTGTGATTTGACGATTAGCATATTTATCTTTCAAAGCGTAAAAAGTATTGCTTTTTTCTGTAGTTTCAATATAAAACTTATTCAAAATTATTTTAAATTCATTTAGGTCTTGGTCATTTAAATTAGTTTTATAAAACTCTGTAAATAGTTTTTTCATTTTTCCTCCATATTATATTTCTATTTTATAAATATTATAAACTACAAATCCCACGAAACAAAAAAATAAGACCGGTTTTGGTCCTATTTTTTTGAGACTATACTAATTCGATAATTACGATTGGTGCATTATCACCTTTACGGTTATCTAATTTAAGAATTCTTGTGTATCCACCGTTTCTTGTTTTGTATTTTTTAGCTATATCTGTAAATAGTTTTTGCAATGCTGTTTCCTTGTCTGAAACTTCTACATCTCTTAATCAAGCAGCTGCTTGACGACGTGCATGTAAATCACCACGTTTTGCTAAAGTCACCATGTGATCAAAGTGTTTTCTTAATTCTTTAGCTCTTGTTTCTGTGATTTCTAAACGTTCAGAGACGATAAGTTCAGTAGTTAAGTTACGCATTAATGCAATTCTTCAAGCCGTATTTTGACCTCTTTTTTGAATATATGACATTGTTCGTACCCCCTTTTTCTATTAAACTTGTTTGAAAGTTAACCCCAATTGAGCAACTTTATCTTTAATTTCTTTTAATGATTTACGTCCAAGATTTCTGATCTCTTGAATTTCATCTTCTGATTTTGAAACTAACTCTCTTAATGTGTCAATTCCAGCGCGTTTTAAACAATTTAAACTTCTTTGAGTAAAATCTAATTCCTCAACAGTTTTATCAAGCTCTTTTTCATCTTCATCAGTTACTCCAATAACTTCCAAACCATTAATTTCTTGGTTTAAGTTAATGAAAAATTCTAAATGAGCAACTAAAACTTTCGCTGCTATTGAAATTGCTTCGACAGCTGAAATTGAACCATCAGTTGTTACTTCAATTTCCAATTTTTCTAAATCTATTGAACGACCAATTTTTGTTGAATCTACACTATAAGCTACTTTCAAGATTGGTGAGTAGTTTGAGTCAATTGTTATTGCTCCAACTTCTAAGTTTTTTTCCTTAGTATTATCTTTAAATGATTTATACCCACGTGAGTTTTTAGCAAATAGTACTAAATCTAAAACTCCTCCATCTGCAACAGTTGCAATGTGTAAATCCTTATTCAGAACCTCAACTCCAGTTGGAAGTAATAAATCTCCCCCTGTAACTGCTCCAGTTGTTGTAGTTAAAATTTTTAATTCAGCAACTTCTTCGTCAGTGTAGATATTAGCATCAATTTTTAATACCAATTGTTTGATGTTTAAAATAATACGTGAAACATTTTCAACAATCCCTGGGATTGATGTAAATTCATGTGATGCTCCAGCAATTTTAATTGCGTAGACGCTTGCTCCTGGAGTTGCTGATAGAAGAGTTCTTCTAACTGCATTTCCTAAAGTGGTTCCAAAACCTCTTTCTAGAGGTTCAACCATAAATTTCCCGTATGATTTGTCTTGCTCTTCTTTTAAAAGAGTGAATTCCGGTCTCATAAATTGTTTCATATTAACCTCTTGGGCGTTTTCTTGGACGCACTCCGTTGTGTGGAATTGGTGTAGTATCTTTAATTGAAGTAATTTCTAACCCAGCAATTTGAAGTGCTCTAACAGCAGCATCTCTTCCTGGTCCTGGACCTTTAACTTCTACAGATACGGTTTTAACCCCATTATCCATTGCACCTTTTGATGCTGCTTCTGAAATCATTTGAGCAGCGTAAGGTGTAGATTTTTTAGAACCTTTGAATCCTAATGCACCAGCACTTGATCATGAAAGTACATTCCCTTTTTCATCACTAATAGTAACAATTGTGTTGTTAAAAGTAGAGTGAATGTGAGCGATACCTTTAGGAATATTTTTTTTGATTCTTTTTTTACCTTGTGATTTTTGGTTTGCCATAATCTATTCTCCTTCTACCTATTTTTTCTTATTAGCTACAGTTTTTCTTGGTCCTTTAGCAGTTCTAGCATTAGTTTTACTTGATTGCCCTCTTACTGGAAGACCCTTACGGTGTCTTAACCCTCTGTAACTTCCAATTTCCATTAAACGCTTGATATTTAATGATACTTCTCTACGTAATTCACCTTCAGTTTTTACTGAAGCCAATTCTGTAGAAATAGCTTTAATTTGTTCTTCTGTTAAATCTTTAACACGAACATCTTCGCTAATGTTTAATTTAGCTAAAATGTTTTGAGATGTTGATAACCCAACTCCATAAATGTAAGTTAATGAAATCACAACTCTTTTATCATTTGGTATTTCTACCCCACTAATACGAGCCATATTACGTATTCCTTTCTTAACTATTGTTAATTTAATCTCTTTTTAAACGAATTAACCTTGTCTTTGTTTGTGTTTTGGTTGAGCACAAATAATCATTACGCGGCCTTTACGTCTAATAACACGACAGCTGTCGCACATTGTTTTGACTGATGATCTTACTTTCATCGTTTGAACCTCCGTATTCGTTTTGCCTTTTAAAAAGCAACAAATTAATCGGAAACCCGATTAATTAAATTTATATCTTATATTGTGTAATTACGAATTAGTATTTCGCTTAGCGATTGTTCTAAATGTAATTCTTCCACGTGTCATGTCGTATGGTGATATCACGACTGTTACCTTATCTCCAGGTAAGATGCGAATGTAATGCATTCGGATTTTACCTGACACGTGTGCATCGATAACTATGCCGTTTTCCAGTTGTACTTTGAATTGTGCACTAGGCAACACTTCAACAACCGTACCTTCAAATTCCATTTCTGCTTCTTTTGCCATATTAAATCTCCTAATCCTTATAACGAGTTAAAACTTCGCTACCACTATCAGTTACTAAAATAGTATGTTCAAAGTGTGCAGCCATACTGTGGTCTGCTGAATACACTGTTCATTTATCAGATGCAACCTTTGTCTTGAACGTTCCTATCTGAACCATTGGCTCAATAGCAATTACCATTCCCGGTTGCAATCTCATACCAGTGTCTGGAGTACCATAATTTGGTACGTATGGCTCTTCGTGCATTTCTGTACCAATTCCATGTCCAGTATAATCTCGAGGAACACCAAAGCCAAATGACTCAACATATTTTTGAATTGTTGATCCAATTGTTCCGATTCTTGTTCCCGGTTTTACTTGCGCGATTGCAAGTTCAAGAGATTTTTCAGTCACCTCTATAAGTATAGCATGTTTTTCATCTTTTGGGGTACCAACTATTTTAGTAAATGCAGAATCTGCATGATAACCTTGATAGACACAACCTGTATCTATACTAACAATATCACCATCTTCTAAAATTCTATCTTGAGGAATTCCGTGAACTAATTGATCATTAATTGAAATACAAATAGTTTTAGGAAAACCACCATAACCTTTAAAGTTTGAAGTGCATCCTTTTGCTAAAATAAATTTTTCGAATGCTTTATCAAGGTCCAAACAATTTATACCAACTTGACACATTTCTTTTAGCATCTGAACTGCTTCTGATAATACTTGTCCAGCAACACGCATTTTATTGATTTCTTCAAGTGTTTTAATAGTTACCATTATTAAATTAGTGCTTCTTCTATCATATTATAAACAATTTCACCATCTAGTTCAGCTGCCTCTTCAATATGAATAAATCCTGGTTTATTACTATAGAAATCAATTAACGGTTTTGTATCAGCTTCATATGTTTTTAAACGGACAGCTACTTTTTCTGGAGAATCGTCGGGGCGACGAACTAAAGCAGCTCCATCATTATCACAAATTCCTTCAACAAGGGGTTTGCGAGTTTCAATATGATAACTAACTTTGCATATTGGACAAATAATTCTTCCAGAAATTCTTTTTAATATAATTTCTTTAGCAACATCAATGTAAATTACTCTATCCATTTTAGAATCGACTTCAGCCAACATTTTTTCCAATTCTAAAGCTTGTTCCAAAGTTCTTGGAAAACCATCAAATATTAATTTATTACTGTTAGATTTCAAATAGTCTTTTACAATTGCATTAACAATCTTGTCAGGCACTAGTTTTCCTTCATTCATATATTTAGCACATTCCAATCCTAAACTAGTTTGATCTGTAATTTGTTTACGCATAAGATCTCCAGTTGAAAATTGTATATATCCCAAACGTGCTACTAATTTTTCAGCCTGTGTCCCTTTTCCCGAACCAGGTGCTCCTAATAACATTATATTCATTTTAAGTCCTTCTTCTATGATTCTCTCTCATGAATCTATATTACTATTTTAACTTTTATCTTAACTAAAAAAAGCTATATTAATAAAAATATTTTGATTATTATAATTATAAGGTAATGTCTTTTCAATATATTATAATTATAAATAACAACGGAGGTTTAAATGAAAATTCAAATCATTGGAGCTAGCGCAACTGGCAAAACTACTTTAGCTCAATATATTGCTGAAAAGCACAATATTAAATGAATTGATACTGATTCATATTATTGAAAATCCGGAACAAATGAAACTGTTAAAAATACTGTTGAAGAAAAAATTGCATTGTATAAGCAAGACACAGAAAATATTGATAGCTATATTGTAGCTGGCTCAACTTATAGCTGATATAAGGAAGGTTTTGCTGATGTTGATTTATTAGTCTTTTTATACCTTGATGAAGAAACTCGTATGCAGCGATTAATTGAACGGGAAATTGCTCGTTATGGAAAAGATGCTTTAGAGATTGACGAAAATGACAATTATACAAATGAATTTATTGAGTGATCTCGTAGATATTATACTAATTTGAATCCTAATGAAGGTGGAACTTATTTAGCACATACTAGAGAAATGAATAATAAGAAGTGTCAAGTATTGAAACTTAATTCAATAAGGGAAACCAAATATAAATATAAAAAAATAGCGAAAATATTGCAATGGTCTAAATAATACAAATGATAAACACTGCATAAAGTAGAGCAAAAAATAGCGAAAGCCAAGTATTTTCATAAAAAAAACGGCACGTGTGCCGTTTTTTTCTTTGTTAAATTAAATAAAGTCTTCTTATTTCTAAATATTTTCAAAGTTAATATATAAGAAATTATCTTAACTGTGTACTACTTACTTTGAACACTATCAGTTGAAACTTCAGTTTCAGCAACTTTTCATGCAGCTGTAAATGTTGTTTCTGATCCTTCTTTAAGAACATATCCATCTTTTGCTTTTACCACAATAGTAATTGTTTGTTCACTATTTGTTGGTTCACCAGCTAACTCTAATCCTTCAGCTAATGAAATTTGTTTTGCAGCAGCAATCGCAGCAGCAGCATCTTTAAATTTTTGATCTTTAACTTTAGCATCTAACGCACTTTGAACACTATCAGTTGAAACTTCAGTTTCAGCAACTTTTCATGCAGCTGTAAATGTTGTTTCTGATCCTTCTTTAAGAACATATCCATCTTTTGCTTTTACCACAATAGTAATTGTTTGTTCACTATTTGTTGGTTCACCAGCTAACTCTAATCCTTCAGCTAATGAAATTTGTTTTGCAGCAGCAATCGCAGCAGCAGCATCTTTAAATTTTTGATCTTTAACTTTAGCATCTAACGCACTTTGAACACTATCAGTTGAAACTTCAGTTTCAGCAACTTTTCATGCAGCTGTAAATGTTGTTTCTGATCCTTCTTTAAGAACATATCCATCTTTTGCTTTTACCACAATAGTAATTGTTTGTTCACTATTTGTTGGTTCACCAGCTAACTCTAATCCTTCAGCTAATGAAATTTGTTTTGCAGCAGCAATCGCAGCAGCAGCATCTTTAAATTTTTGATCTTTAACTTTAGCATCTAACGCACTTTGAACACTATCAGTTGAAACTTCAGTTTCAGCAACTTTTCATGCAGCTGTAAATGTTGTTTCTGATCCTTCTTTAAGAACATATCCATCTTTTGCTTTTACCACAATAGTAATTGTTTGTTCACTATTTGTTGGTTCACCAGCTAACTCTAATCCTTCAGCTAATGAAATTTGTTTTGCAGCAGCAATCGCAGCAGCAGCATCTTTAAATTTTTGATCTTTAACTTTAGCATCTAACGCACTTTGAACACTATCAGTTGAAACTTCAGTTTCAGCAACTTTTCATGCAGCTGTAAATGTTGTTTCTGATCCTTCTTTAAGAACATATCCATCTTTTGCTTTTACCACAATAGTAATTGTTTGTTCACTATTTGTTGGTTCACCAGCTAACTCTAATCCTTCAGCTAATGAAATTTGTTTTGCAGCAGCAATCGCAGCAGCAGCATCTTTAAATTTTTGATCTTTAACTTTAGCATCTAACGCACTTTGAACACTATCAGTTGAAACTTCAGTTTCAGCAACTTTTCATGCAGCTGTAAATGTTGTTTCTGATCCTTCTTTAAGAACATATCCATCTTTTGCTTTTACCACAATAGTAATTGTTTGTTCACTATTTGTTGGTTCACCAGCTAACTCTAATCCTTCAGCTAATGAAATTTGTTTTGCAGCAGCAATCGCAGCAGCAGCATCTTTAAATTTTTGATCTTTAACTTTAGCATCTAACGCACTTTGAACACTATCAGTTGAAACTTCAGTTTCAGCAACTTTTCATGCAGCTGTAAATGTTGTTTCTGATCCTTCTTTAAGAACATATCCATCTTTTGCTTTTACCACAATAGTAATTGTTTGTTCACTATTTGTTGGTTCACCAGCTAACTCTAATCCTTCAGCTAATGAAATTTGTTTTGCAGCAGCAATCGCAGCAGCAGCATCTTTAAATTCTTGATCTTTAACTTTAGCATCTAACGCACTTTGAACACTATCAGTTGAAACTTCAGTTTCAGCAACTTTTCATGCAGCTGTAAATGTTGTTTCTGATCCTTCTTTAAGAACATATCCATCTTTTGCTTTTACCACAATAGTAATTGTTTGTTCACTATTTGTTGGTTCACCAGCTAACTCTAATCCTTCAGCTAATGAAATTTGTTTTGCAGCAGCAATCGCAGCAGCAGCATCTGTAAATTCTTTATCTTTAATTTTAGCATCTAACGCAGTTTGAACATCATCAGTTGAAATTTTCTGTGTCTGACCTTTTTCCACAAATTTTTCTACCAAAGGAATCGGTGTTTTGTAACCTTTTGATGCAACAAATGCTACTCTAATGTTAGATGTTTTAACTTCAGTAACGATAGTTTTTTCAATTCCTTCTGGTTTATCCAATTTTTCAATTGCTTCTTTAGCTTTAGCAATACTTTCATGTTTGCCATTTGCTTCGGCTTTAACTAACTTTGCAAATTCACTAATATCTACTGTTTTATCCTTGTTTGGATTTCCACATGCAACAACAGCTGCTCCAGCTGTTGCTGTTAGTCCAACAGCACCTAATAGGGTTAATAACTTTTTCATTGTTCTTCCTCTTCTTTTTTTATCCTATTTATGTTAATATTCTCTCTTAAAAAAAAAAAAAAAAACAATAAGTTGTAGAATTTTCTACAATTTATTGTTTTTTTAAAAACTTTTTTTTGCTTTTTTAAGAATTTTTTAAAGATTCTATCAAATGCTTGTTGGGCGTCAAGTGTCATTTTCAATAGTAAATTTTTCTTTTTTCTTGTCAATGTATGCTTGTTGAATTAAACGACCCTTTAGTTGTTGCATTGTCTGAATGGCAACTGAAATACAAATGATTAATCCAGTCCCTCCAATTGCTAAATTAGATGGAAGAGAAGTTAACTTTGAAATAACATATGGTAGGATTGCAATTCCAGATAAGAATGTCGCTCCCAAAACTGATAAACGATTAATTGTTCCAGTTAAATATTTTTCAGTGTCTTTTCCTGGTTTGATTCCTGGAATAAAGGTTCCTGATTTTTGAAAGTTCTCAGCAATTTTTTCGGGGTTGATCTGCACTTGTGAATATAGGAAGGTAAAGAGAATAATCATTACCGCATATATACTAATTCCTCATCATGTATCAAATGATAAGAAATGATTGGCAAAGTAGACAAACCCGTTATTGCTAGTTCCTTTAGCATCAATAATTTGCGAAATTGTAATTGGTGTTGAAATAATTGCTGATGCAAAGATTACAGGAATAACTCCAGCATTGTTAATTTTTAATGGTAAGTATGGTGTATGATCTTTTGAATCAACTAATCCTGATCCAGTTTGTTGGATTGGAATTTTTCGCTCAGCTTCATTGGTCAGAACAATTGCAAAGATAACTAAGAAAAAGACTCCCACATAAATCATAAATTTTAAAATTCCATCAAATAAAATTGCTGCTTCTTCATCAGTGTTTGAAACTCAGAATTGGAATGTTGCTTTAAAGTTATTTGGCATTGTAGTGATAATTCCAATAAAAATAATAATTGAAACTCCATTACCAACTCCTCTAACTGTAATTTGATCAGCAATTCACAACATTAGAAATGATCCTGCCAACATAATTAATGGTACAAGTACATAATAAAAACCAGTAGATGCAACTGAGTTAGCGTCACTTCATCCAGGACTAATTAACCCTTTAGCTTGTAAAGTAAAGATTGTTGCTTCTCCTTGCATAATTGCAAATGGAATCATCAATATTTTGGTTAGTTTATCAAGTTTTTTACGACCACGTTCTCCTGATTTTGATCATCGTGATAAGACAGGTATAACATCTGTAGATAACAATTGTACGATAATTGAAGCAGTAATGTATGGTGAAACTCCCAATGCTAAAATTGAAAATTTACCAATACTTCCTCCTCCCAAAGTTGAAAGCAGTTGAAAAAATTGAATATCCGAAACTCCACTTGTGAAGCCTTCATTAATTTTTACCCCTGGAACAGTTATATAAATACCTACCCTTAAAATCAACAACACCAATAAAGTAAAAACGATTCTAAAAACCAAATCCTTATTTTTAGTAAAGAAATTAGTCCTTTCAAAA
The DNA here is from genome assembly GCF_002843565.1 of Mesoplasma syrphidae. Classification (NCBI taxonomy): domain Bacteria; kingdom Bacillati; phylum Mycoplasmatota; class Mollicutes; order Entomoplasmatales; family Entomoplasmataceae; genus Mesoplasma; species Mesoplasma syrphidae. The sequence continues at coordinate 154,579 of NZ_CP025257.1, read as the reverse complement.
TCGTTTTTTCCCTTAGATGCTTTAATGAAATTGGGCTTACGTTTTGTAGCTTTTTTCATTGCCATCTAAATCACCTCTGCAGTTCCCCCAAGTTTCTCAATTGCTTCTTTAGCTGCTTGAGAAATTTTGTTAACTTTGACATTAATAACTTTAGTCAAAGTTCCGTTTCCTAAAACTTTAACTAATTGTTTATCATTCTTAATAATTTTAGCACTAATTAGTGTTGAATGGTCAACAATTGTTAATCCTAATTTTTCTAAGTCTGACAAATTTAATAATACAAACTCTTTTTGATTACGTGAAGTAAATCCAATTTTAGGAAGTCTTCTGAATAAAGGAGTTTGCCCTCCTTCAAATCCTGGGCGTACTCCACCACCAGAACGTGAATTTTGTCCTTTGTGACCTCTAGTAGAAGTTTTACCTTTTCCAGAAGCCATTCCTCTACCTACACGAGTAGCATCTTTTTTACTACCTTCAGTATATTTTAATTCATGTAATTTCATAAATTGTGACTCCTTTCTTAAGCTGCTTTAGCTTCTTCTACTTTTGTATTTGTTGGGTTAGCTTTTTTAGGAGCTTTCCCATAACGTAATTCTTGTACTCGTTGAGCAGTTTGCATTTTTGTTAAACCGTCAAGAGTTGCACGAATCATGTTAATTGGAGTATTACGTCCTAATGATTTTGCATAAATATCTGCAATTCCTGCTAATTCAATAACAGCACGTGCAGGTCCCCCAGCAATAACTCCTGTTCCCTCTTTAGCTGGCTTAATTAATACTTTACCAGCTCCAAATGATCCTAAAACCTCATGCGGTACAGTTGTTCCTCTTAATGATACTGTCACAAGATTCTTACGAGCTTCTTTAATTGCCTTTTTAATTGCCTCAGGAACTTCGTTAGCTTTACCAGTTCCCATTCCAACTTGACCTTTTTTATTTCCAACCACAACTACGGCTGCAAATCTAAAGTGACGTCCACCTTTGGTAACTTTAGTAACACGTCTAATTGTTACTACTTTTTCTTCAAAGTCATCTTTCACTTTTTCAAAACGACGGTTGTTGTTTCTTGGTTTAGCATTTCTTCTATCGAATTTTTTTCCTTCTGGACGAGCATTAGGAGTTTCGACTGTTTTTGTAGCTGTTGCTGCTACTTCAATTGTTGTATTTTCTGTAGTCATATTTTTTCCGTGCCCTTTCTAGAATTTCAATCCATTTGCTCTTGCAGCTTCTGCAAAAGCTTTTACTTTACCATGGTATAAGTATCCACCACGATCGAAGACAACTTCTTCGATATTTTTTGATAATGCTAATTTTGTAATTTCCTCAGCAACTTTGATTGCTGCTTCAGCATTTGATTTAGAATTTAAATCCATTTTTAAAGTAGATGCTGATACAAGTGTAACTCCAGTTGTATCATCGATAATTTGAGCATAAAAGTTTGTGTTTGATTTGAATACATTTAGTCTTGGTCTTGAAGTAGTTCCAGAAATTTTGTTTCTTACTCGGAAGTGTCTTCTTTTTCTTGATTCTGCTTTTGTAAATTTCATATTTCTTTTCCTTTAAAGCGTTGGCTTATTTACCAGCTGCTTTTCCTTCTTTTCTAATAATGTATTCATCTTTGTAACGAACTCCTTTACCTTTGTATGGTTCTGGTTTTCTGTATGCTCTAATGTTTGCTGCTACTTCACCAACTAATTGTTTATCAATCCCTGAAATGATAACTTCAGTTGGTTTTGGAACTTCAACTGTAATTCCTTCAGGAATTGTATAGTTTACTGGGTGTGAGAATCCTAAAGCTAAGTTTAAGTTATTACCATTTAAAGCAGCTTTATATCCAACTCCGATAATTTGTAATTCTTTTTTAAATCCTTCACTTACCCCAGTTAACATTCCTTGCAGTAATGAGTTTGTTGTTCCATGCAATTGTTTCGTATGTTTTGCTTCGTTTGCTCTAGTTGTTGTTACATTTCCGTCTTCAACATTAATTGTAATAACTTTAGCAAATTTTTGAACTAATGTTCCTTTTGAGCCCTTAATTGTTACTGTGTTATCGTCTGCTATTGTAATTTCAACACCGGCAGGGATTGCTAATATTCTGTTTCCTATACGTGACATTAATTACTTCCTCCCTTTTCTATCAAATAAACGCTAACACTTCTCCACCAACTTGGGTTGAGCGTGCTTGTTTATCTGTCATGATTCCTTTTGATGTTGATACTACTGCGATTCCTAATCCATTTAATACTTGTGGGATTTCATTTGCTGGTGCATAAACTCTTAATCCTGGTTTTGAGATCTTTTTAAGTCCTTGAATAACTCTTGTTTTACCTTGATATTTTAATGTTATAGTAATAGTTTTTTTAGCTTCACCCTCAACGATGAAATCTGAAATGAACCCTTCTTCTTTTAAAATTCTTGCGATTTCTAGCTTCATTTTGCTTCCTGGCATACTTACAGTTTTTAAGTATCTTTGGTTAGCATTACGAATTCTAGTAAGCATATCTGCAATTACGTCTGTAGTCATATTTCTCTATTTCCTTTTCTATAAATTATCAAGATGCTTTTCTAATACCAGGGATTTGACCTTCATATGCATATTTTCTAAAGCATAGACGGCAAATTCCAAATTTTTTCAGCACAGCATGTGGTCTACCACATTGGTTACAACGAGTGTAACTTCTAACACCAAACTTTTGGTGTTTAGCTTGTTTAACTTTTAATGATTTTTTAGCCATTTTTCTCTATCCCCCTGTATTATTTCTGGAAAGGCATTCCGAATTTTTCAAGTAATGCGAAAGCCTCTTCATTTGTTTTAGCAGTTGTTACGACAGTAATATCCATTCCACGAAGTTTTTGAACTTTATCATAATCAATTTCAGGGAAAATGATTTGTTCTTTAATTCCTAGAGTGTAGTTTCCAAATCCATCGAATGATGTTTTTGAAACCCCTTTGAAGTCACGCACACGTGGCAATGAAACGTTAACTAAACGGTCTAAGAAATCATACATTCTTTTCCCTCTTAGAGTAACTTTTGTACCAATTGGCATTCCTTCTCTTAATTTAAATACAGCTAAAGATTTTTTAGCTTTTGTAACCAATGGTCTTTGACCAGCGATTAATTCTAGTTCAGCAACTGCCATATCTAATTTCTTAGGATCTGTTGTTGCTTCTCCGACTCCCATATTAATAACAATTTTTGTTAATTTGGGAACTTGCATTACTGATTTATATTCTTGCTCTTTAAATAAAGCAGGAACAATTTCAGCAGTATATTTAGTTTGTAATCTTGATTTCATATTTCTTTATGTTCCTTTCTTATTTAACAGCTTTAATGTGTTGCTGAGATTTTCTCGCTACACGAACTTTTTTTCCATCAACAATTTCATAACCTATTTTTGTTGTTAAGTCCTTTGTTTTTGGATCTTGTAATGCTACGTTTGAAATATTAATTTTAGCAGGAATTTCTTTAATTCCTCCTTCAGTATCAGTTTGTGAAGGTTTAACATGTTTTAAAACATTAATTCCTTGAACTGAAACTCATTTTTTGTCTTTAGTAATGTGAGTGATTGGTCCTACTTCACCTTTGTGTGAACCAGCGATAATTTTAACAACATCACCTTTTAAGATTTTTGATTTAGTCATATTCTGGTTCCTCCTATAATACTTCTGGAGCTAGAGATGCAATTTTTACAAATCCAGCGTCTTTAATTTCACGTGCAATTGGACCGAAAATACGTGTTCCACGTGGGTTTTTATCATCTTTTACTAACACAACAGCGTTTTCTGAGAATTTGATATATGTTCCATCTTCTCTTCTTAACTCACGTTTTGTTCTAACAATAACAGCTTTAACAACTTGACCTTTTTTAACAGCTCCTCCAGGAGCAGCAGCGATAACTGAACAAACAACAATGTCACCAATACCAGTGAATTTTCTCACTGATCCACCTAAATTACGAATTACACGAACTTCTTTAGCACCTGAGTTGTCAGCTACTTTTAATACGGATAAGTTTTGAATCATAAATTTACTTCCTTATCTTTCTATTAAAGAACAGCTTTTTCGACAACTTTAACTAATCTAAAGTTTTTAGTTGCTGATAAAGGACGTGTTTCCATAATTTCAACTTTATCTCCCATACGAGCGATTTGTTGTTCATCGTGTGCTTTATATTTTTTTGAATATTTAACACGTTTTTTATAAATTGGGTGGTTTTTGTATGTTTCAACTAAGACAGTAATAGTTTTATCCATTTTATCAGATACTACTTTACCAACTAGTACTTTACGGCTATTTCTTTCCATTATTCTGCGTCTCCTTCTGCTTCGGCTGCATTTGCCATTGCAGCAGCGATTGAATCTTCATCAACTGAAGTTCCAAATTGTTCTGCTTGCATGTCTTCGATCATTTTACGTTGTTTAGCTCTTACTTCTTTTCCTGATTTTTCGGCTTCAGCAACTGCTTGACCATAATCAGCTTTAATAGTTTGATTTGTATTTTCACCTGCTAGGCGTTTTTCAGATAATACTAATTCAATTCTTGCAATTTCTTTTTTAATTTCTTTAATACGGTGAGTTTGTTCTAAACTCCCAACTGCTGCTTGAAATTTTAGGGCAAATAATTCTGCTCTTTTTCCTTCACCAGTTTTGATTAGTTCTTCAACAGATAAATTTCTTAAATCTGTGATTTGATTTGATTTACCCATTATTCTTCACCTCTTTTAACAAATTTACAACGAATTGGTAGTTTGTGCATTGCTAATCTTAACGCCTCACGTGCTGTTTCTTCACTTACTCCAGCAATTTCGAACATTACTGTTCCTGTTTTTACAACTGCTACTCATTTTTCAGGGTTCCCTTTTCCAGATCCCATTCTAACTTCAGCAGGTTTTTTTGTCATTGACATATGTGGAAATATTCTCATTCAGATTTTTCCATCACGTTTCATAAAACGAGTCATCGCAATACGCGCAGCTTCGATTTGGTGGTTGTCAATTCAAGCACCATCCAATGCCATTAATCCAAATTCACCAAAGTTGATTTCTTTTGCCCCTTTAGCTTTTCCTTCATAACTAACTCTATGAGGTTTACGATATTTAGTTCTTTTTGGCATTAACATAATTATCTTTTACCTCCTTTGTTGTATCTAGGTCTTTCCATAACTCTATCGTAGTTGTGGTTGTTTCCTAAAACTTCTCCGTGGTTAATTCAAACTTTAACTCCGATTTGACCATATGTAGTTGCAGCTTCATACAATGCGTAATCAATGTTTGATCTTAATGTTGATAATGGAACTGATCCCTCTAAGTAACCTTCAGTACGAGCCATTTCAACTCCTCCTAAACGTCCACTTACGGATGTTTTGATTCCTTTAACACCAGCTTTTAATGCTTTTCTAATAGCTAATTTTTGAACTGTTCTAAATGAAGCACGGTTTGTGATTTGTTCTCCAATTCAACGAGCTACCAATGTTGCATCAGTATCTGGATTTTTAATTTCAATAACTTTTACATTAACAACTAAGTTTTTGTCTTTAACTGTTTTTTTCACAGCCAAAGTAATATTTTGAATATTTTTACCTTCTGCTCCTAAAACAATCGCTGGACGAGCAGTTTTAATGATTAAAGTTAAATCTGCTGAAGTTCTTTCAATATCAACTTTTGCAACTGCTGCATCTTTTAATAATTTTAAAACTGTTTCACGGATTTTAATATCTTGATTTAATCAAGTTACATATTGTCCTTTTTCAGCATATCATCTATTTTCTCAATCTCTAACGATTCCTAAACGTAAAACGTTTGGTGATACTTTTTGTCCCATAATTCTGCTCCTTCCTAGTTTCTAACATCACTTACAATTAATGTAATGTGACTTGTTCTTTTTAAAATTTCGTATGCTCTACCGTGAGCTCTTGGTCTAAAACGTTTTAAAGTTGGACCCTCATTTACGTAAACTGTTTTAACAAACAATTTATCAGCTTCCATTCCGTTGTTATTAACAGCGTTTGCAATAGCTGAATTTAATAATTTTAAAATTGGCTCAGCTGAAACTTTATCTAAGTTTTGTAAAACTGCTACAGCTTGTGCCACTGATTTATTTCTGATTGTATCGACAACTAGTCTAACTTTTCTAGGTGAGATACGAATCATATTTAATTGTGCTTTTGCTTCCATGATTTATTTCCTATCTCTTCCTATTTTTTCTTGTCATCGCCGTGACCACCGAATTTACGAGTTGGAGCAAATTCACCTAATTTGTGTCCAACCATATCTTCAGTCACGTATACTGGAATAAATTCTTTTCCATTGTACACACCGAAAGTTCTTCCGATGAATTCAGGGAAAATAGTTGATCTACGTGATCAAGTTTTAATAACTTCATTTTTCCCCATTGTTTCCACTTTTTTAAATAAGTGTTCATCAACAAAAGGTCCTTTTTTTAATGATCTTGCCATATCTTCTTTTCCCCTTTCCTATTTAGTACGTCTTCTTACGATTAATTTTGTACTTGCTTTTTTCTTGTTACGAGTTTTAACTCCCAATGCAGTTTTTCCTCATGGAGTTACTGGGTTCTTACGTCCAATTGGTGTACGTCCTTCTCCCCCTCCGTGTGGGTGGTCATTCGGGTTCATAACTGATCCACGAACAGTTGGACGGATACCTCTTCAACGGTTACGTCCAGCTTTACCTCAATTGATCAAGTTGTATTCTTCGTTACCAACTTCTCCAATTGTTGCAAAACATTCAGCTAAAACTTTTCTAACTTCTCCTGATGCTAAACGCAAAGTAACATACTTACCTTCATCGTCTTTACCAAGAATTTGAACTTTTGATCCCGCAGAACGAGCCATTTGTCCACCCTTACCAGGTTTTAACTCCACATTGTGAACTAAAGTTCCTTCAGGAATGTTTTTTAATGGTGCAGCATTACCAATTTTAATATCAGCATTTTCTGATGCCACAATTTTCATTCCTACTTCCATTCCTTTAGCAAATAAGATGTAACGTTTTTCTCCGTCCATATATTTTACTAATGAAATGAATGCGTTTCTATTTGGATCGTATTCAATAGTTGCGATTGTTCCAACTACATCTAATTTATTTCTTTTGAAATCAATAATACGGTATTTACGTTTGTGTCCTCCACCCTTGTGGCGAGTTGTAATTACTCCGCGGTTATTTCTTCCGGCTTTTTGGCTTAATGAACTAACTAATGATTTTTCAGGTGTATCTGTTGTTAAGATTTTGCTGTAATCAATAGTTGTCATATTTCTACGACCATTTGTCGTAGGCTTATACTTTTTAATTGCCATATTTATCCCTTTCTATAGCTTTTTAACGATTATGCTTACAATAATTTACCTTGGGAAGGTTTTTCTATAAGTCATTTAATACGTCTAATGTTTGACCTTCTTTTAAAGTGATAATTGCTTTTTTGTAAGCGTTTGTTTTACCTACAAATTTACCCATTCTTTTTTCTTTTCCATCACAATTCATAGTTCTTACTGATGCAACTTGTGTTTGGAAAATTTCTTCAAAAGTTTTTTTAATTGTTACTTTGTTAGCTTTTTTATCAACGATGAATGTATATACACCATTAGCATGACCAACAAAAGATTTTTCAGTTAAAATTGGTTTTTTAATTACTTCTGTTAAATGCATTATGCGTATACCCCCTCAACTGCTAAAGCAGCTTCTTCTGTCATTACTAATTTATTAGCATTTAGAATATCAAACATGTTAATTTGGTTAGCAGGTAATGTTTTAAGTTTGCTAATGTTATTTGCAGATTTGATTACTAACATTTCTTTTTCTTTAGTAATAATTAATGTTTTTTGGTTGTCAATTTTTAGGTTTTTCATAACTTCTAACATTTCCTTAGTAGATGGTTTTGAAAATTCAAATTTATCGACGATTACAAGATTGCTTTCTTTAGCTTTTAAAGATAAAGCCGATCTGAAAGCTAATGCTTTAACTTTTTTGTTTACAGATTTTTTGTAGTTAATGTCTGGTGTTGGCCCAAACGCAACCCCTCCACCTCTTCATTGAGGTGCTCTGATTGATCCTTGACGAGCACGACCTGTACCTTTTTGTTTTCAAGGTTTACGTCCCCCTCCTGAAACTTCAGCACGAGTTTTTGTTTTCTTTGTTCCTTGTCTTAATGCAGCTTGTTGTGATACTACCGTATCGTAAATTGCTTGTTGGTGAGGTTCAATTCCTCAAACATTGTCATTTAAAGTGATGTCTTTTACTTCAGCACCTTTAACGTTTAATACTTTTAAGTTCATTTGGCCCTCTCCTATGCTTCTTCAGCTACTGTTTCAACTACTGGAGTTTCAACCTTAGCATTTCTGTTTAATAATGTAGCTGCTGTTAAAGCTTTTAACCCTTTAACGTTTTGTTTGATTTGAACAAATTGGTTTTTTGGTCCTGGAATTGATCCTTTGATTAACATTAAGTTGTTTAATGAATCAATTGCTACAACTTCTAAGTTCTGAATTGTAACTTTTTGGTGTCCCATGTGACCAGCCATTTTTTTAGATTTGAAGATACGGTTAATAATTGCACCCATTGATCCAATACCACGGTGGTACCCTGATCCGTGTCCCATTGGTCCACGTGAATAATTATGTCTCTTGATTGCTCCTGCAAATCCTTTTCCTTTTGATATACCTGTAACGTCAACGTATTCACCAGAAGTGAAGATATCTTCGGCTTTAATTTCTTGACCGAATGTGAAACCTTCCATGTTTCTGATTTCTTTTACGAAGCGCTTAGGTGCTGAACCAGCTTTTTTAAAGTGTCCTGTTTCAGGTTTATTTACTAAATTAGTTCTTTTGTCTTGAACTCCTAATTGAGTTGCAACGTAACCGTCTGACCCTAAAGATTTAACTTGTAAAACTGTATTTGGTAAAACTTCAACTACTGTAACTGGAACTAATTTCCCGTTTTCAGTAAAGATTTGTGTCATTTCTACCTTACGTCCTAAGATTCCTTTCATCTTAATTTCCTCCTAATTTTTGATAACCATGTATATCTTGGTTTTGTATTTTGTGTTTGTTTTTAATTGTTTTTTAAGAATTAGTGATTATTAAAGTTTAATTTCAATATCAACACCACTTGGTAGTTTTACTCTTTTTAAAACATCCATTGTTGTAGGTGTTGGATTTAAAATTTCTAATAATCTTTTGTGAGTTCTCATTTCGAATTGTTCACGAGCATCTTTGTACTTATGAACAGCTCTAAGAATTGTAATGATTTGCTTATCTGTTGGTAAAGGAATTGGCCCTCTAACTTTGGCTCCAGTTCCTTCAGCAGCTTCGATGATCTTTAAAATGCTTTGATCCACGATTGCGTGGTCATAACCTTTAAGTTTGATTTTCATTTTTTGTTCTGCCATGCTAACCTCCTATTTTAATTTTTCTTGACAACTCTTTCCAGAGTGTTGTAATTGCGCACACAAAATATACATGCAAGGTTAATTATACTCATAAATTGACTAGAATAAAAGAGTCTTTTTTAAAAAAAATAAATAAAAAAATAATGACGTTTTTTGTCATTATTTTGTTTGTTTTTTATAGCGAACCAGAACACTATCAAAAAGTTCTTGTTCTTCTTGATTGGTTACATAACTTTGAAACTTTGTGACGACTTCTTCTTGTTCTAATATAAAATTTAAATAATTTAATTTTAAATTTCGAAAGCTTGATTCTAGTTTTTCTATCCCATTTTTAAAATCTGTATTTTCAAAAATATCTTTAATTCCTTTTAATAAATATTTTTTATCATTGGAAATATTATATAAGTGCCAAAATAAATTTTTATCATCAAGATATTTTTCAATAGTTGCAGAAATTTTTATCAATATTTCTTGAGCCAGTTTTTGATTTTCAAAATAAAACTCGCTTTTAATATTGTGGTTTCATTCTAACTCAGTGTTAATATAAAAAGTATTATTATTAAGATCTACATAATCAATTAGTGACAAAACTTCATATTCTAGTTCATGAGCAGGAATATGATAAATTCTCTGATTTTTATTTGTAATTTCTAAATAAAATTTATCATCTAAGATAAATAAGTCTTTAAAACGATACTTTGTTAAATTCATTGTTTTAGTAACTAAGTTACGCTGCAAACTAAAATTGCGTTTATTATGTTTAAGATTTTGCAAATTATAGGTCTCAACAATTTCATTAGTGATTGGTTTAATAACATCAATATGCTTATTGCGATTTTTAAATTTAAAAATATTTTTCATAAATTCTTTTTTAAAACGAGTTTGCTCTAAAATTTTTTGAAAGAAAAAAGTTTTTGTCAATAATTTTATATCTTGGATATTAAAGTCTAAATAAATATCAAAGTCAATCATATAATATCCAGTTTGAATGCAATTAGTAATTTCGGAGTTTGCAAAAAATTTTAAAGCCCGATTTCAGTTTGCACTTACAAATGCTAAATCTAAAATTGATTGAGGAACATTTTCATAAATTTCATCACCAATTAGATAAACATTACTTTCACTTGTTTGCAACACTTTAATCTCAATTAAGACTGATTGATGATCAAAATAAAACATTGCGATCCTTTCTACAAAAAACTTGTGAGAAGTCTCACAAGTTAATTTTTAATACTTGCCTTGAGCTAAGTTAGCATTTCCTCCGCCCTTAGGATTAATATCTTTCATTCCTTTAAAAATTTCGATAGCCTTAAAGCGATCTTGAAGTGACTCGCTGACCCCAACAACAAGAAAATTTTCTTCATTGGTTGTTGATGATAAGATTACAATTAAATCAACAAATTTATTTCTAAATTGATCTGATAATTCTTTTAAATCTTTAATAGTTAATCCAGATGTATGCAGTCTAATTTCGTTAATACCATCTTGATTAATAATTGGCTCAACATTTTGAAATTGTGCTAATTTAGCTGCAGTAATCAAATCATTTGCTTCTTTTTCGTAACTTTTAAAAGTTTCTTTTAATAACTCTAATTTTTCTTTAACTATTTCTAAATTATCTTTTAAAATTTCTAAAATCTTTAGTTCTTGGTAAATAATTTCCAATTTTGCCGATTTTAAAATTTCTTTTGAAGTGTTATATTTATCTATTATTTTATCAGCTTCGTCAGAATAATTTTTAAATTGATTTTGTAGATACTCATTAACAGTTTCGTTTGAAGTTAAACATTTAATACGAAATGTTCCAGAACCTTTAGACTCAATTCCAGTAATAATGAAATCTTCAATATCTTTAGTATTGTCAACATGAGTTCCTCCACATAATTCAGAAGAAAAATCACCAAATTTAACAACTCTAACTTCTTCATCATATTTTTCTGTAAAGAAAGCCAATGCTTGATATTTATTAATAGCATCGTCCATATTACAAAAGTAAACTTCACGTGGGTGACCTTCTTTTATACGTTTTAAAACCTCAATTTCTGTTGCTCTCAATTCTTCATCAGTAACATTGCGATTAAAGGTAAAATCCATTCTTAGTCCATGTTCATCATTATAAGATCCTGATTGCATAACAGTATCACCAAGTACATGTCGTAAAGCATAATGAACCATATGAGTTCCAGAATGGTTTTTCATTGTATATATACGTTTATCTTCATCAACAATAGCTTTAACTATATCAGAAACTTTTAAAGTACCTTGTACTGAAATTCGATGAATATTTTGTTTTTGTGGTCCTTGTTGAACATCAATAACTGCGGCTTTAAAATTATCACCAATTAAAATTCCAGCATCAGCTGCTTGACCACCTTTTTCAGCATAGAATGGAGTTTTATCAAGAATTACAAAACCCTCTTGATCAGTAATTTCTTGAATTTCTTGATCATTTGCAAACATAAATACAACTTGACTATTTTCACGAGTTGTTTCTTCTCAACCAGTAAATTCTGAATTGATAGTTAGTTTTGTAAACAACTCATTTTGTTTATCTCATGCTTTTAAGTCTTTACGAGCATCACGAGCAGCTATTTTAGTAGCTTCCAAAAGGTTTTCAAAACCAGTATAGTCAACTTCAACACCACGATCTGCTGCTAACTCTAAAGTTTGTTCAATGGGGAATCCAAATGACTCAAACAATAGCAATGCATTTTTAGCTGAAACTGTCTGTTCATCATTAATAATTTTTTCTAAAGTGTCATATCCCTTTGTTAAAGTTTTTAAAAACTTTTCTTCTTCGGTTTTTATTGCTTCAACTATCATATCTCTTTTCGCTTTTAAATATGGATAAAATTCTCCCATCGCTGCAATTACTTCGTCTACTAATTTATATAAAAATGATGTTGTTATTCCTAATTCACGACCATAAACTGAACTACGACGAATTAAACGACGAATGATATATCCACGATCCTTATTACCAGGAAAGACTCCATCAGCAATTGCAAATGTAGTCGCACGAACGTGATCTGCAATTACTTTAAAAGCAGTATTAATACGTGTTTGTTCTTTAACAGGGTGACGATAGTTTTCAATTGAATACTTAAACTTTGAATCACACAAGCTTTCAACTTTCTGAATTGTTGGTCAAAAAATATCAGTTTCAAAATTTGTAGGAGTATCTTGAAAAATTGAAGCAATTCTTTCTAAACCAGCTCCCGTATCGATATTTTTTCTTGGTAATTCAGCATAGTTATTGTTCCCATCATTATTAAATTGTGAGAATACAACATTTCAAATTTCAATGTAACGGTCATTTTCAATATCATCTGCAATCAGACGCGGACCAATATTTTCAGGATCTCATTGTGAACCACGATCAAAAAACATTTCAGTATTTGGACCACATGGTCCTTGTCCAACATCTCAAAAGTTAGTGTCACGACCTAAAGCAAAAATTCTTTCTTTAGGGATTCCAATCACTTCAGTTCAAACTCGATAAGCTTCTTCGTCTTCATTAAAAACTGTAATATATAACTTTTCTGGTGAAATACCAAATCATTGTGGAGAAGTCAGCAATTCTCAAGCAAATTCAATTGCCTCTTTTTTAAAATAATCTCCAATTGAAAAGTTTCCTAACATTTCAAACATTGTTTGGTGACGTGCAGTTACTCCAACATTTTCAATATCATTTGTACGAATTGCCTTTTGAGAATTAGTTAAGCGTGGTGCTGGCGGAGTTTTTCTTCCATCAAAATATGGTTTTAATGTAGCCACTCCAGAATTAATTCATAGCAAAGAAGGATCATCGACAGGAATCAATGAAACTGGTGCCAAAAAATGGTGTTGTTTTGTTTGAAAAAAGTCTAGTCACATTTGACGAATTTCATTAGTAGTAAGTTTTTTCATTTTAATCCTTTTTATTAATTTCTATATTTTTAATTATACAACTATAACTAAATATTATTAGACTTTTTTAAAACCAAAAACTGGTTTTTTCTTAAAAAGTTTACATTTTAATTTCGCAAATATGAGAAAATTATTTTACATGAAAGGATATTATTATGAAACTAAAAAATATAGACCGTAAACGCTTAATTATGATTGATTTGGATGGAACAACTTTAATGAATAAGGATGACAAAATTCATCCTTTAACTAAAAATGCATTAATGAAGGCTTCTAATAATGGTCATAAAGTTTGTATTGTAACCGGACGTCCTTTTCGAGCAATCAAACATATTTATGAAGAGTTAAATTTGACAACACTTTTATGTAATTTTGATGGAGCTCATATTCATGATCCTTACAAAAAAGAATTTAAGCGTATTGTTTTAGCTATTAACAACGAAATAATTCAAGCAATTATAAATGAACCCAACATTGCCAATTCTGTTGAAAATATTTTAATTGAATATTACGATAAAACTTTGATATGAAAAGAGGACAAAGATTTGAATGACTTTTTTCACTTGTCCGATCTACGCGACAGTTTAACAGATCCGCTAATTGTTGGAAGTCCTTACACTGAATGAAGGGGCCCTTCAACAAATATTGTTTTAAAGCTAAAGGATAATTCCTACAAAAATCGAGTTCTTCGGGCTTTGGGAAAATATCAAGATGCTGTTAAAATTCAAAGTGATATCTTATATGGAGTAGTTAGCACTTCTGAAAAACCTGTTATTACTTTGACCAATAAAAATGCTACTAAAGGTTTTGCAGCTGATATTTTAGCCCAGTACTATAATCAGGATTTACGTGATGTCATTGCTTTTGGTGATCAACTAAATGACTTTGAGATGATTCAAAAGGCCGGTCATGGAGTTGCTATGAAAAATGCTTCTGATTCACTAAAATTTGTTGCTAACGGAATTACTTATAAAACTAACGACGAAGGTGGTTTAGGACAATATCTTGAACAACTATTAATTGGAAATGAAATGTAGGGTTTTTCCTTAAATATAGTAAAAAAATGAGAGCAATCTCGTTTTTTATTATTTCCAGTAGTTGTACAGGAGCAAATCAAAAAATAAATTAACTTACATACTATTTTCAATTAAATAAAGCTCTTTGAATAGGCCTTCTACGCTAATAAGTTCTTCAAAAGTTCCTTGCTGAGCAATTTCTTGATGCGCATTGAAAACAAAAATTTGATCATAACTTTTGACAGTATTCAAACGGTGAGCCACTGTAATAACAGTTTTGCCAACAAACAACTTATTTAGCTGCTTAGTAATTTCTTGTTCTGAAATATTATCAAGAGCGCTAGTTGCTTCATCCAAAATTAAAAAGCTAGGATCTTTTAAAAACATTCGTGCTATTACCAAACGTTGCTTTTGACCACCTGACAATTGTTTCCCTTGCTCTGAAAGCAACGTATTATAACGATTTGGTCAGCTCATAATTAGTTCGTGAATCTTTGCCTTTTTGCAGGCTTTAATAACTTCGGCTGTTGTTGCAGATTTTTTTGCATATAAAATATTTTCTAAAACAGTACCAGATAAAATTTGAGGCTCTTGGTCAACATAACCAATACTATTAATTCAGGTTTCGGTATCAATTTCATTTAAGTCATATTTATTGTTAATAAAAATTTGGCCTTTGTAATTTTTATAAAATTTTAATAGCAATTTGGTGACCGTTGACTTACCACATCCTGAAGGACCCACAAATGCATACGTTTTATTTTGCTCAAATTCAATTGTCAAATTTTTAATAACTTTTTTGTCAGGATTGCTGGGATATGCAAAGTCAACATTTTTAAAGCTAAGTTTTTCAATGTCAATTTTAGAGTGATTTGCGGATAACAAAATATTAGTTTGAAAATTAAATTCTTTTTCTTCTATCGCGCAAATGTCGCTAATATTTTTAGCCGAGTTATTTGTTGTGCTAATACTTTGCAAAATTGTATTTAGCTGAAAGATTGGTGTAATCATAACAATAATTCCAGCTGTAAACGATGAAAAAACTGTAATTAATTTTGTTGTGTCTTGGTTATAAACAAAAACCCCAAATACGATTGAAGATAGCGCCAAGCATCCAACGGCTCCAACAACAATTGCCGGAATAATTGAAATTCCAAAATTCAACTTTTTGTCATACTGATTTAGTTGATTATTATTAGTTTGAAAATCAGAAATTTCTTCTTTTCATGTTCCACTTGTTTTAATAAGGCGAATTGCCAAAATTTTTTCAACAATTTTGGCATCAACTTTTGAGCGTTTTTGAAGACTTTGCTTAACGGGATTGGCAATTAAAAATACTACTAACAATAAAATGCAAAAGATAATAAGCATCAATGCAATCATTAAAGACGCCACAATCATATCAATATAAAATAGCATACCAAGCGCGCCAAAAGAAGCAAACAAGATATAAATTATAATGATGGGCGCAACTTTAAATTGATCAGCAATATTTTTTGAATCCTTTGTGATAATTTCGATTATTTCAGAACTAGTGCGTTTCTCATAAAAGTCAATTTCTTTAATAAGTAAGGCACCGATTAATTTATTTTTTAAATCCGTATGAACTTCTTCACTAATTAGCCCACACAACGAATACGCTGCATACATAAAAAGTACCAAAAAAATAATATCTGAAATCAAAATATAAATTCATTGCATTCTTGAAATGGCAATTCCCAAAAACGTCGTCGTAATTTGTGAACCATCATAATAAATAAATGAAAAGTAAAAAATGTTAATTATTTGATTGATCAGTTGGTAATCGAGAGATTGCTCTTGTGAATTCAAAAAGTTTATTAGAGCTTCATAAATTTCAGGATCAGTGACATAGTGTCCAATAATTAATGCTAACAGCTCTTTATTATTTAAAGTGTTTACTAATGATTCTGCTGTCAAGATTGCTGTAATTTGCTGTGCTATGAAAATGTTAAATACTGAAAATGCGGATACAAAAAAAATAAACAAAATACAAAAAAAGGCTTTAATGCGATATTTAACTCAATAGTGAAACCATAGACTTCAAAATCCGCTGGTTTTAAGTTTTAAATTTTCAGCAAATGCATCTTTTTTTGATAAATTGGCTTGTAGTAGCTCAGTTTTTTTCATAATTCTCCTTAAAACATTTTTATTTTAAAATAGAACTAAAGCGTTATTTATTTTAAATTTGAATATTGGTTCCTGTTATTGAGACTACCAAAAAAAAAAAAAAAAGCCTTTTTTCAAAATAAATTGAAAAAGTCTATTTTTTATATGCAAACTTTAAAAAAATTTGTCACTTAATATAGATTTATATGCTTTTTTTGTGCTAAATGCTTCATAGTTTAAATATAATTTTTATTTTTGTTTAGTTCTTGTCGTTTAAAAAAAATAAGTCGCAAAACTTATTTTTTCATTATTTGTTTTTTAAGTTCGGCAATCTCTTCATGTTGTTTTCCAATTAAGCCATCCATTTTGCGCAAAGTTTCTTCAAAAAATAAAATTAGATTCCCTTGCAAAGTTGACAATCCCAAAGTTTTTTGAATTTTATCAGTTTCTGAAATTTCAGGATTTCGCAATTCATTTAATTTTCCATAATAGTCATTCATTCCTGAGTTAATTGTGTTTAATAATTGATTAATTGACATTGATTTTAAATTTAGCTCTGTAAATATTTCATTAGCAGCTTCAAGTTTATCAATTGAATCAAAATCATTTGAATCAAATTCAATTACATTACCTTTAACAAAAACGCTGTATGTTTCAATAATTGTTTTGATGTTTTCTTCTCTAATTGAAATAAGCGACAAGTTTTCATCCTTAACAATTAATTCTTTAATTGAAGATGCTTCTACAACTCCAATTTTATTGGTAAATATATCAGTTACATTTTGATTTGTTAAAATACGATTTTGCAAATCAACTACTTTTGTAGTTCCCAGTTCTTTCTCAATCCCGAATCCCAAAATTCGATTTGGTTTCAATACATCAGGTCGTAAGCAAACTAAAATAAATTCTCCCTTAATCAGTGAATTTCCTTCTACATCCAATAAGTCGTTTGCTAAATAAAAGCTTCATGTTTTAAATTTCATAATGTACCTCTTTACTAATACTTTTATTTTAACAAATAAAAACACTCCTAAGAGTGCTTAATTATATTATTTGCTTAACATTTCAAATAATGTTTTTAACATTACTCCAGTTCCACGTTCACTAACATCAGCTGTTCCAGCGATATCCAAATGAACAAATGGCTTTCCTTCTGCAAACTCGTTTAAGAAAGCAGCTGCAGTTGATGAACCAGCTTCTCTTCCCTTAGCAGCATTAGTTAAATCAGCAATGACAGTATCTTTTTTAACTTTTTCTAAATGTTCTGAAAAAATTGGCATTCTTCATAATTGCTCTCCCGTAATTTTTGAAAAACCTTCAAGTTCATTTCATAAAGCGTCATCGTGTGTAAATGTTCCTGTTGCTCAACGTCCTAAAGCAATTGTGATTGCTCCTGTTAATGTTGATGCCTCAATAACTCTAGTTGCAGCTTTTTCACGAATTGCGTAAGTAATTCCATCTGCTAATACTAAACGACCTTCAGCATCAGTATTATTAATTTCAACTGTTAGTCCATTCATTGAAGTAATTACTGACTCTGGTAATGTTGCAGTTGATCCAATACGGTTATCTGTGAAACAACCAACACCAACAACATTTGTTTTAGCTTCAGCTTTAGCTAAAGCCATAACTGTTGACAGCATAATTGCTGCACCTGACATATCGAATTTCATTCCTTCCATAAATTGTGAAGGTTTAAGGTTATACCCTCCAGAATCGAAAGTAATTCCTTTTCCAACTAAAGCAGTTTTAGGTTTTGTTTCATCACCAATATATTCGGCAACTACTACTCTTGGTTCAACACTTGATCCAGCGTTAACTGATAGTAATAATCCCATTCCTAATTTTTCAATATCTTTTTTATTTAAAACTGTGATTTTAAGATTTTTAATTTCTTTAGCAGCATCAACAATTTTATCTGCCAAGTCAATTGCTGTTCCCAAGTTTGGCGGTGTATCTTGCAAATCACGCGCAAAGTTGATAAATTCTGTTTTAATTTTTGCCAATTCATAAACTTTTGAAAAGTCCTCAGCAGTCAAAATATTATAAACAACATTTGCTGTATCTTTGTCTTTTTTAAAGTTAACTTGTTTGTGAGAGACAAATGAAATTGTTTCAACAATAGTATTAAACAATTCTGTTTTATCAACTCCAGTTAATTTCAAAATTGCATCAAAATCAATATTTACATTATATTTGTTAGTTCCTACAAATTTTGCCAAAGCATTAGCAACTTGTTTTTTAGGATTGGCATTACCTGCTTTTAAAACTAAATAAATTTTATTTTCATTAGCAATTAGTGTTGTTGCACCTTCATTAGCAATTACATATTTAGGAGCTTGTTCACCATCAATTGCAATTAATGTTAGCTCCTCGTGTTTCTGATTTAAAGTAATCATATTATTACCCCTTTTCTACTTATTGTTATTTATTATATCACTTTGTTATTTTTAATATAAGTTTCTTTTGTAGCAAACTCTTAAAGTTTTTACAATATTGAAAAAGCATCTTTTGGATGTTGTTTTTTGGTATATCCGATTATCGAACCTACAACTAACGTTATAAAAAATAACAACATGAGAATTCCTGTAATTACTAATTGACTTGATCATACAAAAATCAAAGTAACTGAAATGGCTTGCTGAATGATTGGAGAAGCTATATATATTAGCGAAGATGAAATTCAAAAACTTACAATCAACGCTAGAATTCCCGACAAAATATATCCACCTACCAAATACATGTTAACTTCTTTTGAACGATATCCCATTGCTTTAAATAGTAAAACAATTTGTCGATTTTCTAGCAGTATTAACATTACCACAATTATTGAAATTGAAATTGTAATAGCAATCGCAATATAAGAAAATTTTTGCATAATTTCAGTATACTCTTGTGCTTTTTGTTTAATGGCTTGTTGCATTAATGAATATACCATTGTATTCCTACTAAAAGCTTCAAAGTATTCTTTTGTCTGATCTTTGTTATAATAGTTGACAACACTTTTTCCAAAATCACTAAAATCTTCTGCTTCTTCAATTTCTCAGTCATTTGTTAATTGATTGTTATTAACTTTTGGAAGCGTAATATATTGAATATTTCAAGGCAAGTTGGTTTTTGAAAATACAGTGTTATTTAAAAACGTCCCTGTTGAATCAGCTTTTGAGCGTTGAATCAACTCATCAATTCTTGCCACAGCTAAAGCAACGGCTAAATTTTTGTCATGAAGTTGCTCAACAACAGCTTCTTTTGCCAATAATAAGTAGTCATCCTTATCAAAATATATTATCGATTTAGCAACTTCAGTTTTTTGAATGTTAACAATTCTACTGGGTACAGAAATTGGTTCTCCTAAATCATCATATAAACCATTCATACTAAAATTTATATAATCTCCTACTCGATAATTAAATAAATTTGCCAAATTTAGCGATATCTCAACATCCAATACTTTGTCAACTTTTTTTATTTGGTCTACTGTATAAGTTTCATTTCTATTCAAAGTGGAAATTGATGATGTTTTTTTAGAAACTTCGGGTAGCGCAAATTTATAGCTATCTAGGCGCTTTCTTGAAGCTCCCTGACCAATAATTAAATCTCATTTTGTTCCTGAAAGACTTATGTCATTAGTTCAATAACTGCGACTGTCTAATGGTATGTATTGCTTACCAAATAAAAGGTTAAGCTCTAATTCATTGCCTCCAATTAGTTTTATACTCTCGATAGTCTTATCAATTTGCTCTTTAAAGTCGCTAAATGATTCCAAAATTTTTGCTCGATTTTTTTCATAAAGGGCAGCCAGTTGAGGAATATTTTTAACTTTGACTTTTATGATCTCATCAAACTCGGTTGCATCCAAACTAATAATTTCGTTGACCACATTTGAAGATAAATAGTAATTGCTAATATTTGTAGGCTGCTGACTTCCAATTTTAGAATCAATAATTGATGCCACACTAATTTCTAAAAATTCGTCCATATCATCAATTGAATTTAATTCTTTTAGGTCATAAACAATATCTGTTGAATAGTTAAGACCATACTTTTCTTTATAATCTGGACTATAAAAAATATTTTCGTTGCTAGCGTATTTAACAGAATTATAAGGAGCATTATGAAGCGACCCAATTTTTGAAGCATAATCAACTGACTTATTGAATTGAATTGAAAATAAAATTATTGTAAAACTTAGCGTTAAAATTACAAAAGTGACCAAATTTTTATAAACATTTTTAATTGCAAACGATAGTCCGATTCTGGTCTTACTTGAAATCAGCGGCAATTTAGATTTAATTTTCATAAATATTGGCGCTGGTGTTTTAGTAGAATTCATTCCAGATAACGTCAAAGTTTTACCATTAATAATTAGCAAATTGATAATAAAAAACATTGACAATAAAATTAAAATTAGGCATCCGGTTCCCAAAGTCATTTTGATATTTAAACTAAGTTTTGGGAAAGCAATTAAGTATGTAGAAGCAACGGCATTTGTCATAAATCCATTTACCAAAATTGCACCCAAGAGTGAAAAGCCTAAAGCAACTATCAAGGGAATTAAAACAGCAAATGTTGTCAATAACGCTAGTCGCATTTTCCTTTCTCCTAAGGACTTTAAAAAGAATAGCGTTTGACGTTGCATTTTGATAAACTGATCAGTAATAAAGAAAAACACTAATATCGTTAATAAAACCACTAATCCACCAGTTGCATAACAAATAAGTGACATAATAACTAAGGCTTGTCTAGTCACGAATGGTGAACTTCAACTTTGATACTGATTGCTAAACATTAGGAATTTTTCATAATTTGATGAGCTTTTAAAAATTTGATTAACTTCTTCTTCGACATTTTTTTGAGCCTGCTCATTAGAATTAATTGAGTCATAGAAAAAAATATTTTTTCATCCATAACTCAAGTTGGCATAATTTTTTTCATAGCCTTGTGCTGACATATATAGGTATCCCTGTAAGTTTTGAGATGCTTGATCACCCTCTTTAATAATAGAAAAACGGTCTATTGCTGTTCCAGCAATTAGAAACTCAGTATCTTTTTTCGTATTATTCGCCGCTTTTAGTTTAATAAACTTTCCTATTTGATAATTCTGTTCTTTCAAATATTTTGGAGAAACATACACGAAGCGACCTTCATCAAGAGCCGACTTTTGTTCATCATTTAAATTGCGAAAATTAATTTCTCCATCAATATAAATATCATTCATAGCATTTAACTTAAACTGACTTTGTGCTTGTTGATATTCCATTTCAGTTGCAAATCACTGACGATGATTTCCAGTAACTTTTAATGCTAATTTTGGTGCCTTAGCAAGTGGTTGGGTTGATATGTCGTAGTTCAAAGTTGCATAAGAATCTGAAAATCCTGTGCCATTAAAGCGAGGATTAAAACGTTCATAAAAAAACTTTGTAATTAAATTATCTGATACTTTAGTAGAATTGTTTAAGAAACTCTTAGTTAAAAGGCGCAAGTCTTTAACTCGATCTAATGTTAATTCTTTATAATAGTTCAGGACTTCTTCATCTGTATAAACATTTGTTCAATTATGAGTTATTCCCTCAAGATCAACAAAGTCAGCAGCTAAAGCTTTTTGCTCATCGGAGCTTTTATATTTTTCTTTAAGACCAGGATCATCAAAAAATTTTGCTTCATCTAAAATGTTAAAAACATAATCTCGAACTTGATTGTCCTCATCGATTCAAAAGTTATTATCTTTGTTTAAAGACGTTCCCTTTTTGGCAACTTGAAAATTATTTTGTAAGCGAATATTATGATTGTGATCGCCAAGAATTTTGTTACTAACATCACTAAAATATGTAATAAATGAAAACAATCCCAAAACTAGTGACAATGCAATTGATAAAAATAACGTAAAGGAAAGATATAAAAGCTTTTTGCTTCAAAAATCATTAATCGATTGTTTAAGTAGTAATTTAAGTCTCATAGTTTCTTCCTTTGTCTTTTATTATTAGTAAGATTTTAAATGTTTTTCACAAATAAAAAAAGGCACAAGGCCTTTTTAAAGTAATTTATAAATTTGCTGAAATTATTAAGCAATAACTCCAATAACTGTTCCAGCTCCAATAGTTCTTCCACCTTCACGGATTGAGAATTTTGTTCCTTCTTCAATCGCAACAGGTTTAATTAGTGTTATTTCTAATTCAACGTTATCTCCAGGCATAACCATGTCTGTTCCAGCTGGTAAAGTAACTTCACCAGTTACGTCAGTTGTACGGAAGTAAAATTGAGGACGGTAATTATTAAAGAATGGTTTATGACGTCCACCTTCTTCAGAAGTTAAAGCATAAACTGATGCTTTTAATTTTGTATGTGGTTTGATTGTTCCAGGTTTAGCCAAAACTTGTCCACGTTCAATAGTATCACGGTCAACTCCACGCAATAAAGCTCCAACATTGTCCCCTGCAGCAGCAAAGTCTAATAATTTTCTAAACATTTCCAATCCAGTAACAACTGTTTTAGTTGCATCTTCGTGTAATCCAACGATTTCAACTTCTTCGTTAACTTTAACTGTTCCACGTTCAACACGTCCAGTAGCAACTGTTCCACGTCCAGTAATTGTGAAAACGTCTTCAACTGGCATTAAGAAAGTTTTGTCAGCATCTCTAGTTGGTGTTGGGATGTATTCATCAACTGCAGCCATTAATTCATTAATTGCTCCAACTCATTTAGCATCACCATTTAATGCTCCTAAAGCTGATCCACGGATAACTGGTGCTCCATCTCCGTCAAATTCGTAAGCAGATAATAAATCTCTAACTTCCATTTCAACTAAGTCGATCATTTCTTCATCATCAACCATGTCACATTTATTTAAGAAAACAACAATTTTTGGTACTCCAACTTGTCTTGAAAGTAAGATGTGTTCTCTTGTTTGAGGCATTGGCCCATCAGTTGCAGCTACTACTAAGATAGCTCCATCCATTTGTGCAGCTCCAGTAATCATGTTTTTAACATAATCGGCATGTCCTGGACAGTCTACGTGTGCGTAGTGTCTGTTTGCTGTTTTATATTCAACGTGAGATGTATTAATTGTAATCCCACGTTCTCTTTCTTCAGGTGCGTTATCGATGTTTGCGTAATCTTTGAATTCTGCTCCACCTTGTTCTGCTAATACTTTAGTAATTGCAGCAGTTAAAGTAGTTTTACCGTGGTCAACGTGTCCAATTGTACCAATGTTAACGTGAGGTAAACTACGGTCGAATAATTCTTTTGCCATATTTTTGGTCTCCTTTTAAATTAATATAGCGGTATTTAGATTTACTTTCTAGTACCTTTACCGCCCCCGTAGGGGCGACTGCTTAATTTATATAATTTTAATATATTTTAAACAGATTTGAGTTTTTTTAAAAAACTATTTTCCTGATTTTTTAATAATTTCTTCAGCAACTGATTTAGGTGCTTCAGCATAATGACTAAAGATCATTGTATAGTTTCCACGTCCTTGTGTAAATGAACGTAGTTCTGTTGCGTACCCAAACATTTCTGTCAAAGGAACTTTTGATTTAATTGTTTGAGCGTTTCCTCTTTGTTCTGAACCTTCAATTAATCCACGTTTAGATGAAATATTTCCCATTACATCTCCGTAGTATTCATCAGGAACAGTAACTTCAACATTCATGATTGGTTCTAAAATAACTGGGTTCATTTTTTTAACAGCTTCTTTTAATGCCAATGAAGCAGCAATTTTATATGCCATTTCATTTGAATCGACATCATGCATTGATCCATCAACGATTGTTGCTTTAACATCGATCATTGGGAATCCTGCTAAAATACCATTTTGTAAAGCGTTTTCTAAACCAGTACGTGCAGCATTAATATATTCTTTTGAAACACGCCCTCCTGTAATTTTATCAACTCATTCAAATCCCTTTTCATGGTTTGGTTCAAACTCAATAACAACGTGACCGTATGATCCACGTCCTCCTGATTGTTTAACATATTTACCATCAGCTTTTGCCGGTTGTTTAACTGTTTCACGGTAAGAAACTTGAGGTGCTCCAACGTTTGTTTCAACATTAAATTCACGTCTCATACGATCAACAATAATGTCTAAGTGTAATTCACCCATTCCGGCAATAATTGTTTGTCCTGTTTCTTCATCAGTATAAGTTCTAAAAGTTGGATCTTCTTCTGAAAGTTTGTTTAAAGCAATTCCCATTTTTTCTTGATCAGCTTTAGTTTTTGGTTCTAGTGCTAGCTGAATAACTGGTTCAGGGAAAATCATTGATTCTAAGATAATTTCGTGTTTTTCGTCAACTAAAGTATCTCCAGTTGTAGTATTTTTCAATCCAACAGCTGCAGCAATATCTCCAGCATAAACAACTTCGATTTCTGTACGGTTGTTGGCATGCATTTGTAAAATACGCCCAACACGTTCTTTTTGACCTTTTGTTGAGTTTAATACATAACTTCCTTTTTCAAGTACACCTGAATATACACGGAAGAATGTCAATTTTCCAACAAATGGATCTGTCATGACTTTAAATGCTAATGCAGAAAATGGTTCGTTATCATCTGCATGTCTTTCTGATTCTTCTCCATTTGGTAATACCCCTTTAATTGCAGGTACGTCTAATGGTGAAGGTAAATAATCAACAACAGCGTCCAATAATAATTTAACCCCTTTGTTTTTAAATGCTGATCCAGCTAAAACTGGGAAAAATTCAGCACCAATAACTCCTTTACGAATTGCAGATTTTAATTCAGGAATAGTAATTTCTTCACCATCTAAGAATTTCATCATTAATTCTTCATCGTACTCAACAGCAGTTTCAACTAGTTGACTTCTTAAGTCTTTAGCTTGGTCTAATAAATCTGCAGGAATTTCAATTTCCTGAGCAATCTCATCAGCTTTACCATCAAAGTGTCAGGCTTTCATTTCAACTAAGTCAATAATTCCTGAAAAATTTTCTTCAGCTCCAATTGGCAATTGAATTGGTGCAGCTTTAGCTCCCAAGCGGTCACCAATTGATTTAACTGAATAAATGAAGTCAGCTCCTGTTTTGTCCATTTTGTTTACAAAAACGATACGAGGAACACGGTAAGTAGTTGCTTGTCTTCAAACAGTTTCAGTTTGAGGTTCAACTCCTGATTGACCATCAAGAACAGCAACTGCTCCATCAAGAACTCTTAATGAACGCTCAACTTCAACTGTAAAGTCTACGTGTCCAGGAGTATCAATAATGTTGAATCGGTGATTTTTTCAGTGAGCAGTAGTGGCAGCTGAAGTAATAGTAATACCACGTTCTTGTTCTTGAGCCATTCAGTCCATTTGTGAAGCACCCTCATGAGTTTCTCCAATTTTATGAATTTTACCTGTATGGAATAAGATACGTTCAGTAGTTGTAGTTTTACCCGCATCAATATGGGCCATAATCCCAATGTTACGAGTGTCTTTTAAACTATATTGTCTTGACATAATTTTCTCCTATTCTAATATTTTTGGTTGATAATTATCAACGGTAGTGAGCAAAGGCTTTGTTAGCTTCTGCCATTTTGTGTGTATCTTCACGTTTTTTAACTGATCCACCCATGTTGTTTGAAGCATCGATAATTTCGTTTGCTAATTTAACTGTCATAACTTTTTCATTTCTAAGTCTTGCATAGTTAATTAATCAACGTAATGCTAAAGTGACTTTTCTTTCGTCTGAAACTTCAACTGGTACTTGATAATTAGCTCCCCCGATACGACGAACTTTTAATTCTAAATGTGGCTCAATATTTGTAATTGCTTTGTTAAAAACATCAATTGGATTTTCACCAGTTTTTTCTTTAATAAGATCAAATGCTTCATAGATAATCCCTTGAGCAGTTCCTCTTCTACCATCTAACATAATTTTATTGATAGCACGTGTAACCAATTTTGAGTTATACACTGGATCTGGCAAAACGTCTCTTTTTTCAGCTCTATTTTTACGCATGATTGTGTCCCCTTTCTTTTTTTATTGTTTTGATACTATTGTGGTTCGTATTTTCACGACATTAATAGTTTGATGAAATAATTTTTAAAAATTATTTTTTAGGTCTTTTAGCTCCGTATAATGAACGAGATTGCATACGTTTGTTTACAGCTTGAGTATCCAAAGTTCCACGAATAACGTGGTAACGTACCCCAGGTAAATCTTTAACACGTCCTCCTCTGATTAAGACAACACTGTGTTCTTGTAAGTTGTGTCCTTCTCCTGGGATGTATGCATTTACTTCCATTCCGTTTGTCAATCTAACACGAGCGTACTTACGCAACGCTGAGTTGGGTTTTTTAGGTGTCATTGTAGCGACACGTGTACATACCCCTCTTTTTTGTGGAGCTGAAACTTTAGTAACTTTTTTCTTTAAAGTATTTACCCCACGGTTTAAGGCAGGCGCTTTAGTTTTTCAAGTTTTAGCTTTACGGTTAGTTTTTACTAATTGATTAATTGTAGGCATAGAATATTCCTCCTTTCACATTGCCGTGTGTATCGAACTCACACAATATATATTATATATGAAATAAAATGCAAGATAAACAGTTTTTTAACAAAAAAATAATCCTGTTAAAAGAATTATTTTATTAAATTTTCTAAAATTAAATCAGTGATTTTTAAACGTTCTTTCAAAGAAATGTTCATTGCCTCGCGTCCATTAATTCTTAATGGTGAATCATTAAATTCTCCAAGCAATCTTTGATAATCATCTTCATTGAGTTGACTTAATCTTTTGCGCTGTTCTTTTAGTTCTTTAATATCAAATCGCAAAAGTTTAAAATTCTCATTTACAACTTTCTTACATTGCCTTAAATCAACAAATCTTTGTGATGTTTTAGCAAAAGCAGGGATTTTATCCAAATCTAGCTTTTTAGAATAATTAATAGCTTTAGCAAGTTTAAAAAAATTTTCATCTATTTCTAGATAACTTAAATAACATTTCTCGCACAAATAATATCGAACGCCTACAAATTCAAACAAAGTATGTTCTCTATCCGTTTTTGCCTCTTCTACTAAATAAATTGTCGAATTATCATTTCACATATATTCACGAACATTAAAATACTCACACATTATTTGTCCTCAATTGATGCAAGATTCTTGTAGCATTATTTATTTTTCTCCCTGCTGTATATTTATTTCAGTCAAATTATTAAGTAAGTTCAATATTGGAACCTGTTTTTCTAAGTCCCAATAAAAGTTTGCCAATTTACTCTTCCCATCAAAAGTTGCTTTTTGAAAACTTACTTTAATTAGTTCGTTCAAGTTCTTATAGATTTTTAAATAATAACTCAAGTCAAACTCAACAATTTCATTATTAAACATCGTAGTGATTCAATTAGTTAATTCCGGTATTTCAAACTCAAGAAATTGCTGACTATATTTTCCATAAAATCTCACAGCAAAATTATTTAAATAATTTCTATTGACTATTTCTAAAGTTGAAAATTTATCAAGGCTCACCATTATTTCTAAGTAAGATAAAAATAAACTGTGAATTTTTTCAAGTTCCATTTTAAATATAGGTTCCTCCAAGCGCAAATTATCAATAATTTTCAAAACCTCAATGATTTGTGAATAATTCGTAATTATTTGATTGCTTTTTAAAAAAAATCTATAACTTTTATAAAATTTTAAACCATCTAACAATTTAAAATCATGGTAAGTTGAATTAACTTTTTGGTAAATAATTTTTTTAAACTTCATGATATCCCTTCTCTCTCATTACCGTTTAATTTATAACAATGGTGAAATAATATTGAACATTGCTACTAATACTTTTTTTCCTGTTGGAAGCTCATCGTTTGGTAAAAAAGTATACTCAAATGATTTTGAAAAATCTCACAAAAATCTAGTTTCTAGCTCTTTATTAAAAGTTTCAGACTTAATCAGAGCCATAGTTTGTTGATCTGAAAAGAAAGCTCTAAAATCCAGATTAGTTGATCCGATAAAAGCTATATTGTCATCAAATAAATAAGCTTTGGTATGATTAAAGGTATTATTCATTGAGTATATTCTTACTCCAGCTTCAAATAATTGACGTGTTCAGCGCTTAGAAACTTCTAACAGCAATTTCTTATCTGTTTTACCAGGAATAACTAGTTTAACATCAATCCCACTTTTAGCTGCCGTACATAGGGCGTTAATCAACTCTACTGGTGGTACGAAATATGGAGAAGAAATTCAAATTCGTTTTTGAGCAGAATTCACTAAACTCATCATTAAATCAAAATGCATCGGTGTATTATGATTGGGTCCAGAAGAAACAATTTGAGTTAAGTCATTTGAATAATTTTCAATTGAATGTAAAGTACCAACACTTGGCTCTAAATCTGTAATTCGTTCTTGTTGACGATGACAAAAATTTCAATCGCTAGCAAAAATTTTTTCAATTCCTTGAACAGCTGCTCCAGCAATTCTTACGTGTGCATCATTTCAAAAACCAAATTTGCTACTCATATTAATATACTCATCGCTTAAATTAATTCCACCAATGTAACCAATTTTTCCATCAATAGAAACATCCTTACGATGGTCACGATAATTTGCTGTTCAATTTATTCATGGCAAGTTTAGTGGTGCAAATGGTACTAAGCGAATTCCAGCTTCTTGCAGCTTGGTTTGAGTTTCATATTTAAAGTCTGTATAACATCCTGTAAAATCATAAATTATATAAATATTAACACCTTGCGCCGCTTTGCTTTTTAAAAGTGCTACTAAATTATCTAAGAGCTCTCCATCTTTAATCACATAAAAGTTTAGCAAAATATATTTTTCTGCTTTTTTAATATCTCTAAACAAGCTAACAACAAAATCTGCGCCATTATCCAATAATTTTGTATTAGTTTGGTCGTAAATTGTATCGTTTTGTAAGTTATTTCCTAAAACAAATGCACGCTTATATTGTGGGGATTCTTTAGCCAAAGTTTCTAAGGCATGTCTTGATGTTTCACGATCATGACTAGTTGCAAATTCACTAAAATTTTTGTAGCGATATTCATTATCAGTTTTATATTTATATGAACGACCAAATAAAATATATGATGCCATGCCAACGAATGGGACTGCTATAATAAAAATACTTCAGCGTAAGCGAGTTTCAAAACGCCGACTCTTATTTCTAATAATTACAATTGTAAATAAAATTGAGGCAGCGTATACTCCTAAAAAAATTAGTGAGAATGTTCAATTTTGAAAAATTGCTAAAAGAATAACTCCCAAGAACACAATAATGAACATTAAAGACATACTTAAAAATATATTAATTTTTTTCTTCATATTCTTGCGCCTCCTTAATGAGTTTTCGTTTATTTATATGATTAATTCATTTATTATTTTTGATTACAAACAAATTAAAAAAGTCAGGGCTGAGATCTGAAATTGCTTGGATTGTTTTTTTATTAACTAATATTTTAATTAAAAACATATCTACATTGTCATGAACAGAATTTTTATTAATAAAGTTATGCAAGTTTAAATACATCGCCAAATAGTAACCATATTCATAATAGCTTTTGCGCTCTTTTACTGAAAAAGGTGCAGCAAATACGTTTCCAATTAAGGCATAAATTTTGTGAAAATTAAAATACTTTTTTACTTCTATTTTTGAAAATTCAAATTCATTCTCATTTAAAACTTTTTCCTCAAGATTTTCAACAAAATATGCGTAATTATTTTCCAATACTAATTTTCAAATAGTTGCTTCCAAATTTTGAATTAATTCTTCATTATCTTGCTTAATTGTTGTTGCAAATAAATAACGAGAACATATTTTAACAAAGTTAATATGATCCATTTGAATTTCCTCATTTAATTCTTCCAAACGTAATAAGTGAATAAAGTTTTTTAAAAGAATATTTTTACTGTCAATAACAGAAAAATTGTTAAAATCTTTGTCATTAATTTCATTACGCTGCAAAAACTTGTCAAACTTTTTGTTTCTGGTTTTGATGTAAGAAATTCGCGCTGTAATATTACGTTTAATTCTCATCTTTATTCTCCCTTTATAAAATAATTATATCTCTTTATAAAAAAAATAAGCAAAAAGCTTATTTTCCTCTTCCCAAAACAGGGAAAAATATTCTTTTACCTGCAAGAGCAGTTGTAATTTCTTTCATATACAAATATGAAGGAACATTACCCTCAGGTGTTTCAATAAAAGATAATCTACGGATATTAACTCCACAACTTAAATTTGGGATAAACATAAATTCAATTCTTTCAATTCCATCAGGAACTAAAATTTTTAAGAGATCCATAATATCAATTTTGTTCGATGAATAAATCGCCACTAATGTAAAACGCTTTTTGACTTGATTAATCGTAAAAACGACCACCGCATCAATTTCAGAGATGTAATATACATTACGTCGATAAAATTTTAATATATTATAAAGTTTCACGCTTGAATCTCCATTACTTGCAATTACTGATGGAGTCTTAGTTGCATGTTTGATATGATCTTGAATAAATTCAATGTCCTTAACTGAATCGGTATCAAGTTTTTTGATAGCGGTCTTTTCAGTTTCAAATGATGAGTTTCAAGGAATATAATAAATAAATTCTTGGATTTTCTGAAATTCGCTATTATAAAATAGTGCATCAGTTTCAGAATCACTAAAAGAGTAAATCAAATCAGATACATTTGAATACTTTTCAGCAACAAGATTTAAAAGCTTTTTATCGACCTCATCTTTTTCGTAGCCATCACGAATAAAAATTCGTCCCACTTGAATTGCATTGCATTTAACTTCGTTAATTGACAAGTTAAGTCTAATAATACATACTGCTGCTACAATATCATTTTTTTCATTGATTAAAGCAATTGGATAATAATTTTCATCCCAGTGCCCTTTCAGCATTCAATCTTCAAAATAAGATTTTGGCGATTTTTTAATAATATTGTATAATTCGTTATTATAGTGCTTATTTTCTTTAAAATCATAAATTAATTCATAAGAGTTCATATTGCCCCCAGCGACTATTCGTTAGAATAATCTTACTAAATTATACAACTTAGGGGGTATTTTTACAAACACAAAATTTTCAAAAGTCACTAACTTTTCTTAATTTCGGTTTGAGATATTTTAAAAAGTTCGTAATTCGAAAGCATATTTGCTTCAAGAACAACTCGCTGTTCTAGTGGATTAAAAATGAACATTTTATTAATTTTATAGTTAGTATTTGATTCAATTAACTGTTTTTGCAAATAAAGCTCAGCAGAATACTTTTGATTAAATCCCGAGCGACTATTTTTAAAACTACCCAAAAATCATTCTTTACCATTAGTAGCCAAAAAATCAATATTCCCAACAAACAAGTTGTTTACATCATTATTAATTAAAATTAAATTGGAAAATACCTGCTTAATTTCATATTTATATAAAAACTTATTTAAATCATGAACAATTGATTTTGCTATTTTAATGATAAATTTATCCTTTTCATCCAGCTCTTCAAAATAAAATTCAGCTCCGCGGCGATTTTTGATTGCCTGAAAAACCAATGTCTTAATTCTTCTTGTCCTATTAATTAAATTTTGGATGACTTCAGTATTTTGTTTATCAACAAAGGGATAAACTTCATTAACAATTTCACTAATAGTTGCTATTGCTAAAACACCCTGATTTGAACTTTTTTTAATAATTTGTTTAATATGATAATCAACTTCCCAATCCAAATTTGCTAAATCATATTTAAAAGTTTTTTCATTATAGCTTAAAACCTGACTTAAGTCACTAATTTGATACTTAGCCATTAGCGTACTCATTTCTTTGTGACTGAGTTATAAATTTTTGATGGTTCTCCATAAAGTGGTTCATCAAAATAAACTTTAACATCATCACTAAATTGTTCAAGGTCTTGCTCACTTCAAAGTGGCTGCTGCCCATGAATATTAACTGATGTCGAATAAATTAATCCGGTACTATCAACAATTTTTTTTATATCTTCACGAATAACTTTACGAAGAGCATAAGTTTGTTGATTGTATTCAATAATAACAGTTGTCGGAATTGAACTATCTAGCAGTTCATATAAACTACGATCAAAAATATTTAAAAAATCAATTTGTTGATAACAACTAAATAATATAATTAAAGGCTTACTAAATTTGGCCTGCTTTAATTTATTGATTTTTATTTCGTTTGATTTAGTCGCAAGTGCTGACAGACCATAAATTGTGTCAGTTGGTAAAATAATGACTTGATTTTTTTTTAAAGATTTTATGGCTTGGTCAATTTGGACTGAATTAAGCATCATCTCGGCCCTTTCTAATCTCATTTAAGCGAGCAATTTTTTTAGCGACAAACTGTTTTTTTAAATAGCTTTTGAATTCAGCGGATTTTCAAATTCCATTACTCAAGATTCCAAATGAACTAAGTAGTAATGAATAATTAATTATTGCTTCTGCAATTATTCCATACTTTCCTAGTCAAATAAAAGTTCCATTAACTTCATTGATTCCGTTCAAAGGAAACATTTCTATCAACCGATCTCAATCATACATTGCTTCTCCGTTATTTGTCACAACATTTTTTATTTCATTTAATAATTTAATTCCAATAGTTTCGTCTCCTGAAACTGTCACATGATTTCATAAATTCGTGGTGCGATTAATCTCTGATTTAGAGTAAGTTGTTAAACAAAGTAACAATGTTAATTCAAAAAACAATACTACATATTGAGTAATAAAGATTCGATTAGAAACATTTTCTCCTTTAACACTCACTGAAACAAAAAAGAATGTTGAAGAGATTGTAATTCCTAAGGCAATTAAAGGTAATGATGTTATAAACAAAGGATTTAATTGATATCCGTTAAATGCGCTACTGAAAAGCTCATTAATTCGGTGAGCTTCTTCATAGTCACCTACCAAATTAACAACGTTATAAGTTCAATTGACGATAGAACCCATTCCCGTTGTTGATGCCGAACTTAAAATAATATAAATAATTTGTGGCAAAACAATTGTTAAAGTAATAACAACCGTCCAAAGTGACAAGGTTTTATCATCAATTCTAAAAATACGATTTCAAAGTGTTTTAAACTTTGAACCAGTAATTTTTTTATTTTTAGAAATTCACCTAACATAGCGATCAATACCCTCTGATTTAGCAGTTCCAAAAGCCATATTTTGCAAGGCAATTCCAATAGCAAATAAAATCATAATTTGAATAAACATAATTCACCAAACAACATCCGAAGTTTGTCACATGAAAATTGGAACAAACTCTCCATCACCGGCTTTATTAAAATATCAATCACTGATTTCAATCATTGCTGGATGTTTGCCCTCGCTACCTGTTTTAGATTCATAAATATAAAAATCTTGAAAAGCTGAATAAAAGTACTGTGACAAAGCAGCTAGTAGTAACACCACCATTCCAATACCAATAATCGCAGTAATATATGCCAATTTGCTATTTTTATGAATTGCTCGCGAAGTTATAACTGGTTTGAATAACATAAACATTCCAAACGCCAAAAAAGTTAATGCTAATGAACTTCACAACGTTCCCATTATCATTGATTTATTCGGTACATCAATAAATTGAGAAATTGTCTGATGATGTTCAAAATAATAACTTAAAGTTTCATTATTTAAGGTAATGTAAATATAAACATAAAATGGCAATAAGGTAACTAAAAAGATAAAGGCGAATCAAAATGACATTAAGTACAAACGCAGATTTCGTTTTCTCAAGTCTTCATTTTGATCATTAATTTTAAAATTTAGCCGATTTTTTAATTTAAATTCTCATCGTTGTTCCATATTATTACCTTTCTATCCATTAGTAATTATTACACATCTTCAATTGCCTGAGTAATCTCTAATAAATTCTCATGCAATTTTTATTTTAGATTTTTTTAAAATCTGATTAATTTGATTTTTTTGTTTTCATCCAAATTCCATGATAACCGCAAATGGCTCATTTAAGTCAACAATATTGTTCAAATTATCTACCAAATTTTGATAAAATCATAATCCGTTATTATCAGCATATAACGCCAAATGAGGTTCAAAATTTTTTACACTTGAACTTATGTCTTGATCATTACAATCAATGTAAGGCGGATTCGATATTAAAAGATTGACTTTAAGATTTCGCTCAATTAATGGATTCAAAAAATTCCCCAAATAAAATTTCGTATTATTTGCTTGAAGATTTTGGCTATTAATTTTTGCAACAGTTAATGCTTCTTCAGAAATATCAGTACAAATCACAGGATTATTAGTTTCCAAATTTAAAGTAATTCCAATAGTTCCTGAGCCAGTACAAATATCGGCTATTAAAATATTTTGGCGATATTTGATTCATTTCAAAGCTACATCAATCAAAATTTCTGTGTCCGAACGAGGAATCAATACTCGATTATCGATGTAAAATTTTCTTTTGTAAAAAAATTGATATTTTAAAATATATCCCAAAGGTTTTTGATTTTGCAAATCGGTAATAATACTGCGAATTTTTTCCTCATCAATTTCAACATTAAACTCCAAATTACTAATAATGTCAGAATAGTCCATTTTTAGTAAATACTCCAATATTTGATAAACATCAGC
Source organism: Mesoplasma syrphidae (assembly GCF_002843565.1). Lineage (NCBI taxonomy): Bacteria > Bacillati > Mycoplasmatota > Mollicutes > Entomoplasmatales > Entomoplasmataceae > Mesoplasma > Mesoplasma syrphidae. The sequence continues at coordinate 119,564 of NZ_CP025257.1, read as the reverse complement.
TTTTTTAAGGCTGATGTTTAAACTCATAAATTTATAATATAAATCTCGAATCGTAAAATTAACTTTGTGACTCATTTAATTGCTCAGCTACTTTTTGACGTTGTTCTTCATTAATTAGAGCAGTAATGAACTCATCAATTTTGCCTTCCATAACTTGATCAAGCTTATTTAATGTCAAGCCAACACGATGGTCTGTAACCCGATTTTGTGGATAGTTATATGTGCGAATTTTTTCAGATCTGGCTCCAGTCCCAACTGCAGATTTTCTTGTTGCATCGGCTTCTGCTTGTTGTTTTTGAGACTCTGCCTCATGAATGCGGGCACGCAACATTGTCATAGCAATATCTTTATTATCATGTTGCGAACGCCCATCTTGAGAGGCTGCAACAACTCCTGTTGGAATATGAGTAATACGCACAGCCGAATCAGTTGTATTAATATGTTGACCTCCGGCTCCTGAAGCACGATATGTATCAATTCGTAAATCAGCTGTTTTAATTTCAATTTCAACATCGGTCATTTCTGGTAAAACAGCCACAGTTGCAGTTGATGTTTGGATTCTTCCTTTTGTTTCTGTTTTTGGAACACGTTGAACACGGTGTGCACCTGATTCAAATTTTAATTTTGAGTAAACTCTTTCTCCTTTAATCATAAATGATACTTGAGAATAACCTCCTGCTTCAGATAAATAAGCATCCAAAACTGTAATTTTTCAGTTTTGTTCTTCAGCATATAGTTTATACATTCTAAACAAATCTCCAGCAAAAATATTTGCCTCGTCTCCTCCAGCTGCTCCACGAATTTCTACAATAACATTTTTATCATCATTGGGGTCTTTTGGTAATAGTAATTCTTCTATCACAGAAATTAAAGGCTGTAGCAAAGCAGAATTTTCATCTAATTCAAGTTTTGCTAATTCAACCATTTCAGGGTCTTTTTCGTTTGCCAAAATTTCTTTCGCCTCTTCGATCATTTTGACAGCCACTTGATATTGTTCAAACTTTTCAACAACTTCTTCTAAGGAAGCACGTTCTTTATTTAACTCGGTAAATTTTTTAATGTCTTTTAAGAGTTCTTCACTTTGTAAGTCATGGTTAATTTGACCTAATCTTTTTTGCATTGTTTCTAATGCTTCGACTGTTTTAGGATTCATTTGTACCTCTTACTTTCTATTCTGGCTTTTTGTAACAATTACGACATCTTGCTTCATAACTATCTTTTCCATCGACCAATACAATTGGTGAATCAGCTGCAGCAGGTTGACCGTTTATAATCCTTTGTGTTCGATTGGCAAAGTTTCCACACTTGTGACAAATTGCTGTTAACTTTTCTACAAATTCTGCCAATGGTAAAAGTTTGTCAACGTTTTGGAATGGTTGACTTTTAAAGTCTTTATCTAATCCTGTTACAATAACAATAATACCTTGATTTGCTAACTCATCAATATAATCAACAATCGATGGGTCCAAAAACTGAACTTCATCAATTCCCACAACATCAATTTTTTGTTTTTGATTTTCTCTCTCAAAAATATTACGAATATCACTTGTTGAGGCAACAGGAAATGATGGCAGCATTGTTCCCGAATGAGAGGCAATTGAATTAACTGAATAACGTTGATCAATTAAGGGCTTAAAAGCAATTACATTGTGTTTAGCATAATCGTGACGACGCAAACGGCGAATAAATTCTTCTGTTTTTCCAGCAAACATACATCCAGTAATTAACTCAACTCATCCCAAATTCGTTTCTCTGTAAATTTTTTCTTGACCTGTAAGCATTTTATTTTTCTCCTTTTACAATAAGCTTATCTAAAGCTTTTACTAATTTTGAAACATCTGTTAGTGAAGATAATTGGGCACCGCTTGCCAATCTATGCCCTCCACCTTCAAATTTTTCTGCGACTTCATTAACACTAAAGTCTCGGCTTCGCAAAGAAACCTTAATCATATCATCTAACTCAACTACTAAGGCTCATATTTTAATTTCATCCATTCCAGCCATTGTTCCTAATGCTGATTTAACCTCTGAATATTCTAAACCTCAACCATCTTGATCTGCTTTTGTAATTACGATATAACCAACTCCATGTTTAGTTAATTGTAGTTTGCTAAAAGCAAAGTTAGTTCATTTACGCATTTTTAAACTTGATACAAATATGAAATCGTGAGCTGCCTTTAAGTCTGCTCCAGCTTCAATTAAAGAAGCCGCTACTCTAAAAGTTACTTCGTCTGTTCTGGGAAATAAGAATCTTCCAGAATCAGTAATTAAGCCCAGATATAAATTATGGGCTGCCGTTTTATTTATTTTTAGTTTCATTAACTGCGCTCATAATACGACAACTTGCGTACAGGCAATTGCATCTTCAACAACAATGTCATTTGTTGCATAGGGATCAACATTTAAATGGTGATCTACTTTAAATGACTCTCTTGCCATATCAAAGCGATCAAAGTCTAGTCTTGCTTTATTTCCAGTATCAACTGTAATAATTAACGCTTGACTAACAAATTCATCTGTTAGTGATGTTTCTGGCAAAAATGTTTCGTCCTTAGTTAAGCGCTCTCCAACTACAAAAACATTTTTATTTTTAAAATTTTCTGCGATAATATTAGCCATTCCCAAAGCACTTCCTTGAGCATCTCAGTCGGGCATTTTATGCTTAACGATAATAATATTCTGATGTTCTTTAATTTTTTTTAATAGCAATTTTGCTGCATGTTTATTCATAATTTCTCCTATAAATTTTTATATTATTTTACTAATTGATTCTCGATTGATATAGACAATTACTTCTTTATTCTCAAGATATTCACCTTGCTCATCGTAGAAAAAGATGAAATGCTTGAATTTATTAAATCCCAAATAGACTCTTGGATCATTATATTTATTTTGTTTAATAATTTTTAGAACAATTGGTAATTCATCATCGCGATCTGATGATGGCTCCAAATTGACTTTAAAAAGATTGACAAAAATTTTTCCCTTATCATTTAATGATCAGTCGGTAATATTTCAATACTTATTTTCAACTTCAATTCCTTGACGAACTTTGCGATAATTTAAAACATTTGAAGAATTATGAACTTTTGAAAAAATGTGGTTTGCATTAATTTCAAAGATTTCTGAGCCTGTCATTTTTTTTAGCTCATTTTTTTCTACTGAATAAATTGGCTCTTGCAAATCCCAAATTGTTTCTAGACTATTATTTAAAGTAATAAATGCTAAGTCTGGATAAACTTTTTGAATTTTCTGAATAGTATTCATTAAATCATGAAAATCCTTTTGACTTAAGTAGTCTAAGATGTTTGAAAATACGATATTCTTTTTCTGTAAATTAATGGCTTTCAAAATTTTTAAGTAAATAATGTTCAAAGAAGAAATCTTAAATCCTTGCTTAATAAATCAATCAAATTTCATGTCGAGTTTTTCCAAGTGTTGTTCTGTTCATTCAAGGGCTTGAGAAAACGTTGAGTGAATTTCCTTTTTGTAGTGTTTTTTTAAAATCAAAAATTCATTTTGATTCCCATATTTAACATTACCACTCAGCAACTTTTTATGATAATCATGAATCAAAAAAGTAATCTTTTTACCAATCATATAACCTTCAGAAGGCAGCAATTGAAACAAAATTTCCTTTTGTTGCTCTTCAAACTCTTTACGTTGATCTAAGACCACACGTTTTCATTTAAGATGTTGCTCAGCAACTTCTATTTGTGATTCTTTAGAAATATTTTCAATCTCATAAAATTTTTTAAGCTCAAGATTAAATTGTCTAGTTAACTGCTTATGTAACTTTTTATTTCTTCAAATACTATAACGCAATTCTGATAAATTAAAGTTCAAAAATTTTAACTGTTTAATTATCATATATTTGGTCTGAGTATATGAAAACTTTTTCCAATACTTACGAACATACTTATTTGATGACTTTTTGGCATTATACTCACATGTACATGAATCTCTAAGCTCGTTTAATGCAAAAATGTTATCTCATAAAACTTGTGAAAAAGTTAGCATTGCTTGGCTCTTTTCAAGCATTGCTTCAATACGCGAAATTTCTTTAGCCAAAACTCCAACTTGAGGAGGAAATTTTGAATACAGCTGTTTGATTTTTGAAACGTCATATTTGTATATTTCAGAATTAAACTTATTCAATAATTTATTCTCAGCAATATTTGTTGTATCAATAAAGTGTGAAATTACTGAGTCAATTTTGCGACGCAATCGCATGTCAGTAACATCATTTTTTGAATTAATAAATGATAAATAGTCATGCTTTTTATCAATTGTTTTGATTCTAGCTTTTCGTAAAAACTTTGGGTCAAATAATAATGACAGAAATAATACAAGTTTAGCAGGTATAACTCTTTCAATTCAAGTATCATTGCGAATAAACTCGATACGATTTTTTACAAACTTCTTATTAATAATATCAATGTTGTTAACTTGAAAACGACCACTACGATTTTTTTCTTGCCCCTTTAAAACTCGTTTCATAAAAGACATTTGATTTTTGTTATAAATTAGAATATTAGTTGTCTTACCTGGCTGAGCGTGTAAATTAACTTTATCCAAATCTGCTACTTTATTGGCAAAAGTAACATTTTCAATTTTGTATGACATATATTACTCCTCCATAAAATATCTAATATATATTTTAAATGATTTTTTTATAAACAAAAATAAAAGACCCGAAAAGGTCTTTTAAATTAAATTATAAAACTACTTGGCTGATTTAGAATTTTGAGCTTTTTGCGCTTCAGATTCTTTTTCAACTGTTGCTTTAATAGCTTCTTTACGAGCAAATTTAGATTTAAATTGTTCAACACGTCCAGCATTATTTGCAAATGATTGGTTTCCTGTATAGAATGAGTGACAGTTTGAACATACATCAATTCTTACTTCTTCTCCTCTTACAGTTCCACAAACAAATTCGTTATCACAAGTTGTACAAACAAATTTTGCTTCTTCGAAGTATTTTGGTTGAATATCTTTTTTTGGCATAGTTGTTTCTCCTTTACTATGTTGTCATATTAGATACTTTAATATTACTAAATAATTTTAACTCAAAAATTAATATTTTGTTGCAAAAAATAAAAAAACTGCAACTACAGTTCTTTTAAATTTATTAGCCTATTTTTAAATTTCGTCAGCTTTCCCTTTTACTCCAAATCAAGTAATTAGGTTTGTCATTTCTGAAACAATTGCATCATAACCAGGTTTCAATAATTTACGAGGATCAAATCCTTTTTTAACCATATCTTGATCCGCTCCAGTTTCAATGTATGCTCTAGTTGCTTTTTGGAATGACAATTGCAGTTCTGTATTAACATTGATTTTTGAAATCCCTAAAGAAATTGCTTTTTCAACTTGAGATTGAGGAACCCCTGATCCTCCATGCATTACCATTGGAAAGTTAATTGCATCTTCAATTTTTTTCAATTGTTCAAATGCTAAACCTTCTCAATTTGCTGGATAAGGACCATGAATATTACCAATTCCAGCTGCCAAGAAATCAATTCCTAAGTCAACCATTTTTTTAGCTTCTTCAGGATCTCCTAATTCACCTTTACCAACAACTCCGTCTTCTTCTCCACCAATTGTTCCAATTTCAGCTTCAACTGAAACTCCGTATTGCTTAGCAAATTCGACTACTTCTTTTGTTTTTGCGTAGTTTTCTTCAAATGAAAAATGTGATCCATCAAACATTACTGATGAATACCCAGCTTCAATACATTTTTTAGCAGCTTCAACTGATTGACCGTGGTCTAAATGTAAAGCTACAGGAACAGTGATGTTTAAATCTTCTAATAGTCCGTTTACCATTCCAACTACAACATTTGCCCCACCCATATATTTGATTGCTCCTTCTGAAGTAGCAATGATAACTGGAGTGTTTGTTTTTTGAGCTGTTTCTAAAACAGCTTTTGTTCATTCTAAGTTGTTAATGTTAAAATGTCCAATTGCATATTTACCTTTGTAAGCAGCGTGAACCATATTATGAGCATTAACTAATTTATTACCGTAAATTTTTGGCATGTGATAATTCTCTCTTTCTTTTATACTCTTTTAATTATAGTATCTTTATTGTTTTTTGGTAGTCTTATTAATAAATATCAGGCATTTTTTTCTTTTGTTTTGGGACTATAATAATAAGTGAGGTGAAAAATATGAAAAAATTATTAAAAAGCACTCGTGTTTTAAACAATGGCATCGCAATGCCAATCATTGGTTTAGGAACATATCGTATGGAAAATGAGCAACAAGCTGTTGATTCAATTAAATACGCATTAGAAATTGGATATCGTCACATTGATACGGCGGAATATTATCAAAATCACAAGCATATTGCAAAAGCAATTAAGGAATCAGCAGTTCCTCGTAACGAAATTTTCATTACATCAAAAATTTGAAATGATTATCATGATTATGACCAAACATTAGAGCACTTTAATCAAATTCTTGAGGAGCTGGAAACTGATTACTTAGACTTGTGCTTAGTTCATTGACCAACGCCAAAAGCTTTATCATGCTATAAAGCTTTGGAATATTTATACAAAGAAGGAAAAGTTCGTGCTATTGGGGTGTCAAATTTTACAGTTGAGGATCTAAAAGACTTTTTACCAAAAGTTAATATTAAGCCTACTATGAATCAAGTTGAATTAAACCCTTCAGTTCCTCGTTTAGACGTAGTTAATTTTTGTAATGAAAGTGACATTGCAGTAACATCATGACAAACAATTATGAAAGGACAAGTAGCTGATTTTGAACTAATTCAGCATTTGGCTAAAAAATATTCAATAACTCCTGCTCAAGTTTCCTTAAAATGAGCCTTACAAAGAGGTATTATTATTATTCCCAAATCTGTGACACCTTCAAGAATTTACGAAAACCAAGATTTAGAAAAATTTGAATTAACCGATCAGGAAATATCTCAAATTAACTTAATGACACAGGATTTAAACTTAAATTATCAACCAGTCAATCCATTTAAAAAATAAATTCATGCGCAAGCAATCAAAAAAATCCTCAAAGTGTTATACCACCAAAGGTCTAGCACTTTTTTATTTGTGTAATTATTTAGATTATTTTCTATTTTTCAATCATTAAATGGAATTTTTTCCAAAAATACCGTTTTCTTATTCTATAATTAGATTGTAATACTTAGTTATTATCTTATTTTAAATAATAAGTTAGAAAGGAACTATATGTTAGTTGCACATCGTGGTTTTAGAAGCAAAACAGGAGAAAACAGAATGATTGATTTTATTGAGGCTTTAAAAATTTGCAAAGCCGTTGAATTTGATATTAGAATGACAAAAGATAAGCAAATAATTATCTTTCATGATCACAATCTAAAGCGAATTGCTGGAATAAATAAAACGATTAGGTCATTAACTTATGATGAATTAAAAAACTTAGATTTTTTTGTTAAAAATCCTGATTGAGTTCCTGCACATTTTATCGATGATTTTGCTAAAAAAATTTCTAAGAAATACATTATGATTAATGTTGAAATAAAACCTGATCGGTATACAGATTTGGAATATAAATCTATTAAGGAAGCTTTAGACATCTTAAGAAAATCGACAACCGCTGAAATTATTGTTTCTTCCTTTTCTCATTCAACTCTCAAATGAATTTCTCAGTTTGGGAAAGACTTTAAGAAAGGTTACTTAATGGAGAAGCCATCAGAATATGATCCTAATTTAATTAAGGGATTTGATTATTTACATCCTTATGTTGGCTCTCTAAAGCGTAGTTCAGAGTTTTATTTGAATATAAATTTGCCGATGAATATTTGAACATTTAAAAAAAATGAAGATGTAACTATCATTAAAAGCATTTATCCAAAAAAACTGCTAAATGCGTTTATTAGCGACAAAAAAGATCTTAAAATATAGAAAGAATATATATGAAAACTAAAAAAATAAAATGAAGTTTTTTTGAAGATTTCAAAAAAAACTTTCCCTTATTAATTCTGGCTCTTGCAGATGTTGTTGTTATGGCCATACCATTCTACATGGAAAACTATATTCCAAATATTAATGGTAACTTAAACTTGACAGCGGCTGAGTATTCTCAAGCTGGAGCAATTTATGGATTTGTAGCACTCCCATGCTACATTCTAGGAGCCTATATTGGAGATAAATTTAAAAGTAAGCATCTAATGGTACTTTCTTTGGCCCTTACTAGTATTTTAGGTGCTTGATATTTAATGCTACCAATTATTGGTGCTGTTAATCCTGACTCTAACGTTATTAAATATCAACTATATTTCATTTTTGGAGGATTTTCTTTTGCTACATGTGGACTATTTTGAGCACCATTATGAAAAGTGATCAAAAACCATGGAACTGAAGAACTTTTAGGAGAAGAAAAAGAAAAACGTGTCGGTGCTAACAATGGTTACCAAGGAATGATGAATGGACTAATTGGTTTGACATTGGCTTTGTTTGGAACTTTACTATTAACCTTATCAACTAATGGCCTTTTACCTAACTTAGTAATCAAAGAAACCGAAATTAGTTTAGGATTTTTTATTTTGGTAACAATTTATGTTTTGTTAACTGTTCTTTCTTTAATAATGATTTTCTTTGTTATTAAAGAACCTAAAATTCCTGAAACATCATTTTCAGTTAAATCTTTGGTTGCTGTAATTAAACAATGAAAAATATGATTATTAGGATTTTTAGTATTAGGTGTCTATATGCTGCAAATGGGATTAAGTTCATATATAAACTATATGAACAATGTTTTCTTAATTCCCGCTGTTGCTGTAATGATAATTGGAATCTTTAGAACCTATGTTATGAGGTTTCTAATTGCTTCACCTTTTGGAAAGCGTGCTGACAAATCGCATTCATATATATTTTTGATTTGTGTTGGACTGCTTATTGGAATTGTACTTGTTTGTATAGCAATTATGCTTCCAGGATTTAACAACGATTTTAATAAAGAGGGGGCCGGCAACTTTGGCACAGGTAAAATTATAATTCAGTTTGCTGCTGGACTTAACTTAATTCTTTTGGGAATGGTTACATGAGCATTAGTTACAATTAGATGAACCCCAATTGGAGCAGAATTAAAAGTTGACAATAAAGATTATGCAGCTGGAGTTAATATAATTTCAGTAATTGCTTTTACTCCTGATGCTTTCTTTAAACAAATAAGATCAGCTATTGAATCCAAACATAACATGGTTTTAGAAAATGGTACAATAGTTGCCAATCAAACTGGAAATCAGCTAATTTTGTTAGTGGTTGCAGTATTTGCAGTATTCGGTTTAATTTGCGGAACAGCATTGTATATACTATTATACAAAAATAGTGACAAATTTATTTTTAAAAAAAATCGTAACAAAATTGCTGAAATATCTAAATAATTAAATAAAAAATGTGTAACGAGCCATATGTAGCAAGTGCAATAAGTTTGTGCACTTTCTGTATAGAAAAGGTTTGTTGTACATTTTTTATTTATCAAACTATTTGTTGGGATTTTCAGGTCAGACAGGCATAATATTAGTATCATTTTGTTTACATTTGCTGCACATTGTATATGCAATTAAAATTAATAGCCCTGAAATCATTCAAATAAATATCATTGAGCAAATAGCTAATGCTAAATGAGATCTTTCAATTCCTTGAAAAGTTTCGTCCTTAGCTTTTTTAGTTGCTATAGTCATTGGAATAATTCAGCAAGCACTTATTCCACATAAAACAAAGCCAGCCAAAATATTTCCGTATAATAATCCAACTAAAAATCAGATAACTAATGCAAAAAAATTAAAGTTCATTGCAGTTTTATATAAGCGTGTTTTTTCTATCATATTGTCTCCCGTAAAATTTTTGTTTGTAGTATTAATTTTACATCAAAATGAAAAGATTTTTTAATATTTTTAAAAGTGCTAAAATAATAACTACGATTTTATGCTTTTTATAGCTAAAAAAAATATTTACAAACTTTATGTATTGAATACTTTCATTTAACTAATTTTACATATTTCTTTAAAGCATATAAAAAAGTCCAAAAATGGACTTTTGTGTTTATTTATTCACATTTTTAATAATTGCTTCAACAAAACCTTTAAATAAAGGATTTGGCTTGTTTGGTCGAGAAGTAAATTCAGGGTGATATTGCGATGCTACAAAAAACCTGTGCTTTGGTAGTTCAATAATTTCGACTAAATCTTTTTCTTCATAGATTCCTGAAAATACTACTCCTGCATGCTTTTCAAATTTTTCACGTAATTCATTTTTAAATTCATAGCGATGACGATGACGTTCTAAGGCAATATCACTTTCATACAATTTAGCTGCAATTGAATTTTGTTTTAATTTGGTTGGCATTTTTCCTAGACGCAAAGTTCCCCCAATATTATCACGATCAATTCCTCTAATAAAATCAAATATAGGATTTTTAGTTTCGCTATTAAATTCAGTTGAGTTTGCATCTGATAATTTTAAGATATCACGTGCAATTGAAATTGTTGCAATTTGCATTCCCAAACAAATTCCTAAATATGGAATATTATTTTCACGAGCAAATCTGGAAGCTAGCATCATTCCTTCAACACCACGACTTCCGAATCCTCCGGGAACTAAAATTCCTTGAGAAACTGCAAATTTTTCTTTGTAGTTTTCTTCAGTAATTTCATCTGCTTGAATTCAGCGAATTTTTAAATTGCGTCCATACTCTCATCCAGCAATTTTAAGTGACTCAATAACAGATAAATAGGCATCTTGCAATTCTATATATTTACCAACAAATGTAACTTCAAAGTCTTCAATAGCATCATTAATTTTTTTAACAAACTGATCTCATTCTGCTGATTGAGTTTCCTTGGCTTTTAATTTTAAGTGCTCAATTGCAATTTTATGTAAATCTTGACGCTTCATCTCTGCTGGAACTTTATAAATTGAATCCATATCAACTGCTTCAATAACGTTTTTAATCGGTACATTACAGAACAAAGAAATTTTATCTTTAATTTCTGTTGGAGCACGTTTGTCGCTTCTAGCAACAATTACATCAGGTTGAATTCCCATTCCTAAAAGTTCTTTTACCGATGCCTGAATCGGCTTTGTTTTATATTCTTTAGAAGCTGTCAGATACGGAAGTAGACCCACATGAATGAATAAAACATTATCACGTCCTTGTTCTCTTCTTACTTGACGTAAGGCTTCAATAAATGGTTGAGACTCAATATCTCCAACAGTTCCACCAATTTCAGAAATAACCACATCAGCTTCACTGCGTTCAGCAGCAGCATAAATTTTTGCTTTGATTGCATCAGTTATATGAGGAATAACTTGAATTGTTTTTCCAGCTCAATCTCCACGGCGTTCAGCTTCAATTACATCTAAATAAATTCTTCCTGCAGATGTTGATGATATCTTTGATAAATTTTCATCAATGAAACGTTCATAATGTCCTAAATCTAAATCTGTTTCACCCCCATCATCAGTTACGAAAACTTCTCCATGCTGGTATGGAGACATTGTTCCTGGATCAACATTTAAATATGGATCAAACTTTTGCATATAAACTTTTAGACCACTGTTTTTTAATAGCGTTCCCAATGAACTGGCAGTAATCCCTTTTCCCAATCCTGAAACAACTCCTCCAGTTACGAATATATATTTACTCATTGCAATTCCCTCTTTCTAAAAATAAAAAGTCGCAAAAACTTACGTTTTTACAACTAATCAATTTCTTCGTCATCGTCAATAAAATCGTCATCTTCTTCGATGTCTTCTTCATCTTCTTCGACGTCTAATTCATCAACTTCCAAAGTCTCTTCAATTTCTTCAACTTCTCTAATTTTTGTTTTCTTTGATTTCCCAAGTTCATCAACGTAAGCGTATTGTTTTTTAATATCTTCAAACTTTACGTTTTCTCTTAAAGCTCATGTTCCTTCTGGAGTCAATGAAAATCTGTTATCCAAAACTAGGTCACTATATAGTTCTGCAATCACAGAGTTTTTGTTTTTACCAGCAGCTCCGATTACTTCTGCTACAGAGTTTCAAATTTCATCAAATTTTGATGCATCATTTTTCTGTTTCAGAAATTCGTAAGCTATATCAATGTTGGATAATTTCATCTCGCACCTCACCTTACAAAAATCTATTTTACACTATTTCTTTTGGAAATAAATATTTTTTTTCTAATTTAATTTCATTTATTTCTTTAATAGAATCAGTCAATAAACTCAACTTTTGAATTGACTGAATTTTGTTGTGATTTTGAATATAAATTCGTTCATCTTTTCCATCAATAATTCCGTCTTTATAAATTAAAGACTGCTTTGGTGTTATTGAAATAAAGTAATAATCTAAGTTATATCCAGCCTCCTTTAGTTTTGTCTTCATCTCTCCTACTTTAATATCTGAAAATTCACAATAAGCAAATATACGGCGATTAATTAAACGATCAGACAAATCAGCTAAAATTTGATCGTCCTCAATTGCGCACATTTTAAAAATTTCAAAAATAAAGTAATCATCAAAGGTCAGATATTTTTCTAGAGGAATTTCTTGTTTGTTAAAAATTTCTTTGAACATTTCTCCAATGTAAGAATGTTTGAATTGATAACCTTTATCAAACAAATATTTTAATCTTTTAAATCAAACAATGAACATTGCGTCAAAAGCAATTGATAGTTTATGATTATATACTTGTTTATACATATGATAGCGACCTAGCAAATATGACTCAATCGCATATACAAGTTTTTTAGGAAATACAATTTTATCGTCAATAACTTGTGCGTGACGAACCATTCACTTGATGTCTAAAGCGGCATAATTAACTCCACAATTATATGAGTCGCGCATTAAATAATCCAAACGATCAGCATCTAGCTGCGAGCTCACTAGTAAATTAACTGCTTTATTGGGGTAAACTCCTTCAATAATTTGAATAACTTCTTCTGGGTCAATATTAAAACTTTTTAAAATTGGTGCAATATTACCGTTTGAATTTCTAATAATATCAGCTGTATAATCTTCATGACTTTTAGTAGTGATTTTTTCAAAGGTATGCGAAAAAGGTCCATGTCCAAAGTCATGCATTAATCCTGCTAACTTAACTAAAATTCGATCTTTTTCATTTACTTCTTTAAAACCAGGAGCATCTAGAAACATTCCTACAATATGATAGACGCCAATTGAATGAGAAAATCTTGTGTGTGATGCTCCTGGATAAGCAAATTGTGCGCCACCCAATTGAAGAATTCGACGCATTCTTTGCATTTCAGGAGTATTCATAATTTGATACACAACCTCTTCGTTAATATAGATATCGCCATGTACACTGTCTCTAATCACTTTTTCAAACATATATACCTCGTTACTCTTTTCAAATCAATTATATGCAAATATTCCGTTAAATCAACAAAAAAGCGCTTGTCACGCTTTTAAAACTTAAAACTGTCTATATTTTTTAGAACATTTGTTTGCCCTAACAAAAAGATAACGTCAGCTAATGATGGACCATGTTGAGACTTAGACGCAGAGATGCGAATAGGCATAAATAGATTTTTACCTTTTAAGTTAGCTTCAATTCCTGTTTCTTTAATAACTTCTTTGATTGCTTCAATGCTTCAATGTTTCAAATTAGCAATTTTATTTTTAAAAATAGTTATTGGAATTTCATAATTTTCCAGCTCTTCTAGTTGATTGCGAACTTCCTGATCAATTTGAATATCATTGAAGAATATATTTAAGTGGTCATTAATTTGTATTCCAAATTCAACTTCCTTTTTAAATAATAATAAGACCTGATCAATTCATTCCTTTGTTTTGCTAGTTGTATCAAAACGAGTTTTATCAATGAAATTTTTAATGAAATCTAAATACTTTTCATCACTCAGTTTTTTCATATATTGAGAATTAATTCATTTCATTTTCACCATATCAAATGTCGAAGGTGATTTTGAAAAACGCTTTTCATCAAAGATACTAATCAATTCTTCCTTATTTAAAATCTCTTGTTCTCCGGGAGGGGACCATCCTAATAAAGCAATATAGTTAAACATTGCTTCAGGTAAATAGCCTTGACTGCGGTATTGTTCAATAAAAAACAATGAATTACCACTACGCTTTGATAATTTTTTTCCTGTCGAATCAACAATTAGTGTTAAATGACAAAAGTCTGGATAAACTCAATTAAAAGCATCAAAAATCATCATTTGGCGAGGAGTATTTGAGATATGTTCTTCTCCACGAACAACATGAGTTATTTCCATATCATGATCATCGACTACAACTGCAAAATTATAAGTAGCAATTCCATTAGATTTAATAATTACAAAATCTCCCAAATCTTTTGCTTCAAAAGTAACTTGTCCACGAACCAAATCATTAATGGTTCATATTCCGTTGGCGGGAACTTTAAAACGAATTGAGTATTCTGTTTGAGTTCTTTCCAGCTTTTCAATTGTTGGGATATCCAAGTTGGCACATTTTCCAGAATACTTAGTTGCCACAATTCCCCGAGCGACTTGTTTTTCATAATCTTTTTCCAAGTCTTCACTTGAACAAAAACATTTATAAGCAAAATTATTATTGATCAGAGTTTGCGCATGCTCACGATATATCTCTAATTTTTCTGATTGAATATACTTGCCATATTTTGAGGCACCGGGATTAAGAATTGATTCATCAGGAATTATCCCTAATCAATTCAAATTGCTAAATTGTGAATCAATTGCATCTTCTACATTTCTGGCAATATCAGTATCTTCAATTCTAACAATAAAGTCTCCATTGTAATGTTTTGCAAAAAGATAATCCATCAATGCTGTTCTTGTATTTCCAATATGTAAATACCCTGTTGGTGATGGGGCATAACGTAGTCTATATTTTTTCATTTTTCTCCTTGTAAATAACTTTTTTAATTATAATACTTTTATTTAAATAACTTTACCTTTTCAATTTCTTCTTGAGAAGGGATTGAACTCTGAGCCCCATTTTTAGTAACTACTATTGCGCTTACTAAAGCAGCATAGTCCAAAGCATCTTCTATGGCAATTCCTTGAGAAAGTTTTGTAGCGAATGCCCCAAGATAACTATCTCCAGCACAAGTTGAGTCAACAGCATTAGCCTTGTAAACATTAATAAACTTACATACGTTTTGGGTGATAAGATATGATCCAGCAGCCCCCAAAGTAACAATCAGGTTTTTAATATGTTTTTCTTTAACAAATTTTTGTGCCGCTTCTAAAAATTGACTTTGCGATTCAAATTTTTGATTCATTAAAATTTCAAGCTCTGTTTCATTGGGAATTAAGTAATCCACTTTTGATAAAAACTTTTCACAATTGCTTTGGACTGGAGCCGGATTTAGAATAACTATTTTTTGCTGCTCATGGGCATAATTGATAATATCCTCAACAATATTGAGAGGAATTTCTAACTGCAAAATTATAATTTCTTTTAAATCAATAACCTTTTTGATAGTTTCCAAATATTTGGAATCAAAGTCAAAGTTGGCTCCTGAATGAACAATAATTTGATTATCACCAAAATCATCAACAATGATATTTGCCATTCCTGTAAAAAATTTGGAACTGACTCTAATTTGATCAATCTTAACATTTGCCTCTTTATTTAAATGCTGCAAAATTTTACTTCCATACTCATCATTTCCAACAACACCTAAAAGTTCAACATCGCCACCAAGTTTACCTATCGTATATGCCTGGTTAGCACCTTTACCACCAAAATGATATTCAAAGCTGCTCGAAAAAATTGTTGCTCCTGGTTTTGGTATTTTTTTAACCTTGAAAACTGAATCTACATTTAGTGAACCAATAACTACTATCTTATGCATAGGACTCCTTTAAGATAATTATATATATTAAAAAAAGGCACAAGCCTTTTTTTGATTTAAATTATGCTAGTACTGGATTGACATTTTCAGAAATATAAACTCCTATACATAACATTGTCATTATAATTACTAACACTCCAACAAAGAAAGGAAGCATTTTTTTCAAAAAAGTTCCGTATTCTACTCTCGATAATGCCAAACCACCCATTAGTGCAGCAGACATTGGAGTAAATAAATTAACGAACCCATTAGCATTGACAAAAGCTGCAATTGAACCTGACGCTAATGCTGGGTGAGCTACTCAAGTTCCTGGCGTTTGACCTTCAATTGCAACAATTGGAGCAATTAGTGGAAAAATTAATGCAGAAAATCCAGAAGTAGACGGAATCAAAAATGAAATTGGAATAAAAATTAAAAATAACAAAATAAGTTTTACATATGAACTTTGAACTCCAGATAACCCATTTTTAACAACCTCAGTAATTAAAAATTTGATATTAGAATTTTCAATCCCAATTGACACTCCAGCCGCAGTTGCCAAAACAAAAACAACCCCAATATAATCAGCAGCGCCTTCTGTAAATTGTCCCAAAAATTTTTCTTGGCCTAGCCCATTTACAAGACCCAAAATAACAGTTGCAATCATAAAAAAGGCTGCAACCTCAATTAAATATCCAACTCCAATCCCTGGAATTTGGCTAGAGAAAAATCACAAATGTTCGTGAACTCATTGCGAAGCAGTCTCAAATCAAGTAATTCCAAAGATACTATCTCATTTAACTAAGTAAACTAACATAAGTAGAAAAGTCAAACAAAAAACTCAAACAGTAATCTTACGCTTTCAATTCATTTCAATTTTTTCATAAGAATTTGCGAGAAAAAACTTTTTATCGCCTTCTAAAGTAGCAAATACTACAGATTTTTGAGGATCATTTTTTACCTTTTTGGCATACTTAATTGTAAAAACAATTGCAAATATTGTTAAAACAGCTCAAGTACCAAATCTTCAAACCAAACCATCTCCTGATGAAATAAAGTTTGGGTCTTTTGCTCACTCATTTAATTCATTTACAGCAACAGTCACAGCAAAAGGATTCAAGGTTGAACCAACTACTCCAATTCCTGCTCCCAAAAAAACAATTAAAAAAGCTGTAAAAGTATCAAATCCAGCCATTAGCATCAGTGGAATACAAATGGCATAGAATCCCAGTGACTCTTCACACATTCCTTCAATTGATCCACAAATAGAGAAAAACAACATTAACGGAACAGTTGCTCAAATTTCTTTTCCTTTTAAAGTAAGAGTGATATTTTGAGCCATTCCTTCTAATGCTTTAGAACGAACAACTACATTTATAAAAGCACCAATCATTAAAATAAAAATTACAATTTCAACTTGGCGTTCAAATCCCTTTAATGGTAAATAAAAAATATCGAGAATTCCTAAAGCTTTAATCGGTACTCAAATTTCATTACCTTGTTCATCAACTCCTGAAACTACTTGTTTTCCAGTCAATTTCAAAATTCATGATAGAAAAACAACTGCAGCTACAATTAATAATAAAATAACTACAGCAGCTCACATTTTGCGAGTTTTTTTAACTTTTGGTTTCTTTACAACTCCACTAACTGAAGCTGATGGATTTTCTTGATAGTATTCATCAATACGTTTATTAATTTCTCCTAAAGAAATATTAAGAAGTTCTATCGTTTTAGTTTTCTCTTCATTGCCATTATCTGGCAAATTATTTTCTTGGAGAATTTTTAATTCAACATTTTTCTTAAGATCATTTAGTCTTTCTAACTTATTTTGATCCATAGCTGAGTACCTTTCTACAATATAATATTTCGTGCTTTTTATAAAATTATACTTTAATATTTATAATATTAAGATAATAAAATAAAAAAATAACGTGTGAAAATAGTTTTATTGTCTTGTTTAATTTGTTTTTTACTATTATTATATAAGCAGCAAAAAAATTCGAGGAGAACTAATCACATGGCAAAAATACTAGTACTATTGGAATCACCATCTAAGGTTACAAAAATTCAGCATTTCTTGGAGGAAGAGTTTTCTGAAAATCAATATGAAGTTTTGGCAAGTGGAGGTCACATTACTAAAATTGCAGATACAGGTACTTGAGGTCTAGGAATTGATTTGGAAACAATGACTCCTAAATTTATAAATGAGAGAACAAAAGCCAAGAATATTGCAGCAATTAAAAAAGCTGGAAAAAACGCCGATGTGATTGTGCTTGCTTCAGATCCGGACCGTGAAGGAGAAGCCATTGCTTGACATTTAGGAAACATTTTTGAAGGTACAGGTAAAATTATTAAAAGAGCAACTTTTAATGAAATTACTAAAGATGCAGTTGTTGAAAGTTTCAGAAACTTAAGAGAGATTGACTTGGATTTGGTTAAAGCTCAATTGTCACGTCAAATGTTAGATAAGATTATTGGATACTTAGTTTCTAAATCACTACAAAAATCAACAGGATTGATGAGTGCAGGACGTGTTCAAACTCCAGCCTTAAATATTTTAGTCACTCGTGATAAATTAATTAAAGCTTTTAAGGAAGTTATTTATCGTAAGATTTCTGTAATTAACCAAGCTGAAAATATTTTATTAACACTGAATAAGGGATTAGACAAAAAAGTTGTTAATACAGAAAAAACTTCATATATCTCAACAGAACAAGCAAATGAAATTATTAAAAGTCTTTCGACTTCTTATCAATGTAGCGAATACGTAGCAAAAGAATTTGAAACACGAAGTTTTAAACCTTATTCAACAGCAGGACTCTTACAAGATGGATTTTCAAAATTGAGATTAAGTGCTGCTCAGATTACTGTTGCCGCACAAAAATTGTATGAAGCTGGATTGATTACTTATATTCGTACAGATTCAACTCGATATAGTGCCCAATTTATTAAAGAAGCCAAAAACTACATTGAAACAAATTTTGAAAATAGCTTATACAAAGATCCAATTATTATCAAAACTAAAAAGGATGACAAATCGCAAGATGCCCATGAGTCAATTCGCCCAACGGATTTATTTATTACTCCTGAAAAAGTTACTATCGAAGATGAATTGCAAAAACGTATTTACAATTTGATTTGATGAAATACAGTTAAATCATTAATGCGTGGTCCTTCTGGTCTAAATCATCGTTGGACTTTCATGAATAATGGTTATGAATTTAAGCAATCTTGGCAAGAAATTACTGACTTTGGTTATCAAGCAATTAAACGCTCAACTTTTGATGAAGGAATTGAATTGAATGAAGACGATGAAGAAGTTGCTCAAAATACTAAAAATCCAAAACCTAAATTGGAATTCAAAACTGGGTTTACAAAAGAAATATCAAAAGATTTTATAAAAAATGATGAAGCCAAAACTATGCCACCAAATATGTTTAACCAAGCAAGTTTAATTAAAGAACTGAAAAATTTAGGAATCGGGCGACCCTCTACATATAATCCAATTTTGGCAAAACTAAAAGAGCGAGAATATGCAATATATCACAAAGGTAAGGCTATTGAAATGACAGACAAGGGTTATATTGCTAATAACTTTTTATATAGTAAATTTGAAGATTTTTTTAATTTAAACTATACAGCTAAAATGGAAGAAACGCTGGATGAAATTTCTGATGGAGATTATAACTATGTTAATTGGTTGAAAGATATTTATACTAAACTAAATGACCGAGTTTTATTGGAAACTGAAAATGCCAAGACAAGCGATATTCCTTGTCCAAAATGTGGCGAAGGTACTTTAGTATTTATTAAGTCCCGTTTTAATCGTGGTCGTGGATGTTCAAACTTTACAAAGACTAAATGTGGTTACCGTGAATACGAACAGCCTGACGGAACCTGAAAAGAATATGTAACTCCAGAAAAAACTACAGAGACAACTAAAAATAAAAAACCAGCTAAAAAATAATAAGAAAAAGTTAGAATAATAATTCTAACTTTTTCTTATTTTAAATAATTTATTGTTTTTAAATTTGAGACTTTGGCCTCAGTTGACTTGTTAAAAACAATTGTGTCAAAATTTTCAACAAAAAATCTTGAAGTAAAAATAGTTTGATAATTATCTGCAAAAATTTCAATTGATGAAGAATCAACATAAATTTCAACAGTTTGGTGCTTAAATTTTCTGCATGCTTTTCTAATCGTCTCAAAATTTCAAGTTGGATTGGCTGTTTGTTGTGAGCGATCCAAAATAATTTCCTTATCTGTAAAATTAATTTTAATGTTTTCACCTTTTGAATTCAATAATTCGATTTTTAAATCATTCTCTAGTTCAAATTCTAAATGAACTGCCTTGTCAATTTTTAAACTTTTTGACTTTTGGTTTTCAGTTTTTATTAAAATATTTTTCTTAAATTCATTGAACGGTTTTTGAACAAGAGTGTCATTATTTCATGAAAGTTCACGGGGAATTGTTAACATGGAATGTCATGAATACTTATCTGTTGGATATTGAACATCAACTGCTCCTAATCATCCAATCATCAATAATTTGTCATTATATCAATATGTTTGAGGTGCGTAAAAGTCATGTCCATAATCCATTGTTTTCATAATTGAAGTTTCACCCAATTTATAATTTTCTAAATCTAAATTTTTGATTGCAGTATAGACAACATTACGTGAGTTATTAAGCTCATAATCATCTTTAAAATTAAATCATCCCTCAGAAGAAATCATAAATAGTAGTTTTTCTTCTAATGAATCTAAATTAGGACATTCTCACATGTAACCATAGTCTTCATTTTTTAGAGAAGGTTTTAAGATTCTATCAAAAGTAAATGTTTCATAATCAGTTGTTTTATAAAGGGCTAAGCCTCCCATTTTATCATCTTGACATTGAACTCCAAAAATCATATAAATTTGATCTTCATATTTAAAAATTTTTGGATCTCGAGCATGAGGCGTAAACAATGTCGAATCATGTTCAACTGCAATTCGCTTATTAACAATTTGGTCGCCAATTAAATCAGCACTGATTTGAACTTCTCGAATCATATTTCCTTTGCCATCTTCAATATTACCAGTGTAATAAATTTTAGTCCCTTTAGGAGTTTCAAATGCAGAACCTGAAAATGCACCAGTGATTTCCCCTTCATGATCAGGAATAATTGATACTCCTAAGTCTAAATAATTAACAAAGTCTTTAGTTTTTAAATGATATCAATGTTTCATTCCATGATATGGTTGAATTGGACTTCATTGGTAATGAACATGATGATAGCCATCTTTGTAAATTAATCCATTCGGGTCATTTAATAATCCATTTGGTGGAGCAACATGATATAGGGGACGATAAAACTTGTCCTGAGCTACTAAGTCATTGGCTATTTTAATATTTTTTAATTCATGCTGACTAATTTTATTCATTAGTATTTCTTTATTTATTTTCATTTTAATTTACCGAAAAATCTCTTTCTAAAACTTTTTGATTCATTTCTTTAAATACTTTCAATTTTGATAATGCTAACGTGCTTACAAATGTGACTAGAAATGTAACCATAATAGCAACTGCCATTCATAAATATGGTCCTCCAAAAATTGTTTCAACATTCAAGTTGCTTAGGGTGTTTGGATCTGACGTAACTGATAAGAATACTAATAACGATGCATTTCCCATTGTACATACAACTCCTGAAAAAGTAGTAATTAAGATTCCAACTGTTGCTCCAATACTTGCGGCAATTACTGGAAACATAAAACGTAATGTTATTCCAAATAATGCTGGTTCTGTTGAACCACTAATATATGCTAATGCTGATGAGGGAATTCCTGTTTTACGTAATTCTTTATTAGTTCTATTAATAATCATTAAAGCTATTAAACTTGTTGCAACAGCGATGTTCAGTTGTGTGAACATTGGCATAATTGTTGTTCCACCAAAATTTGTAAATTGTTGCATATTTATTACAACAAATATTTGAATAAATCCAGTTACTACCATTCAGGGCAATAACAATCCAAATGCTGGATTAAAAATATATTTAGCAATACTGTTTGTTGTTGCTCAAACAATTCCAATATTCATCCCGTAAGTTATTATTAGTCCAATTGGTCCTACTATTAACATTGCAATAAAAAAAGTCGCAATAGTGATCATTGGAATAGCAACCATTTCTTTGATAACTGGATAATTCATTTTCTTTGTAGCAAATCTTTCTAAATAAACACCAATAAAACTCATAAAAACAATGGGTAAAATTTGTCCCTCATAAGATATTTTTCAAGGATAAGAACCAACAATTTGACTAAAGGAAATGTCTCATTTGAAAATTGGATCACCATTACCCATGATTTGGTCAGTCATCATTAAATCTTTACAACAAAGAACAATTCCAATTGTGATTCCAATTGCTTGGCTACCCTTCATTACTTTAAAAATTGATCAGGGAATCAAAATTGTAAAAGCCAAATTAACGCCTGATTGTAAAGTTTTTAGCATGCTTCCGACAGTTTGGGCAACTTCACTTGTTGAAGCCAATGTTCCACCTCCAAAATCAATACCATTAAAGACATTAGATAAAGTCGAAACAATTGCTAATGTTATCAGTAAAGGAATAATCGGATTCATAATAACAGCAATCCCATCTGTTAACCATTTGAAGAAACTTTTGTTATTGGTGTTCAGCAAATTTACTTCAAACGTGTTGGGTAAACTTGTAAACGAGATTCTTAAGCTTCTAATAAATGTAATAAAAATATTTTCAATATCGGACTTAACAATAAGCTGAAGTGTATTGTCTTTTATTAAAAAAGCCTTAAAAAGAATTGTATTATTTAACGCATTCTGATTCACCTTACTTGTATCCTTAAGTGTGATTCTAATTCTTGTAGAACATCTATTGATGTTTTCAATATTTTTAACTCCCCCTACTGATTCTTTTAAAATAGAGCAGTCCTTTGCATAGGGAGATTCTTTTTTTGTAATCTTCATACTCTCTCCTGTTTAGAATTATTTCCATTTTTAATATTTATTTTTGGAAATAATCATATTTTTATTATAAGAACTCCATTTCTGAAATCACAAAATTTTTAAAAAAAATTGTAATAACTTATAGTTATAGGAAATTTAAATTACAAAGATTTTTTTAAAAAAAATAAATTATAATTAAAAATCTTCAGGTTATAAAACCTGAAGATTTTTAATGTACTACTTATTTAATAATTTTTCGATAGAACATTCAGTATCCCAAAAGTCCCAATAATAAATATACGAACAGCATAATAATGTAACTTGCAGCAACATTAAATGTTTTTCCAACTAAAATCACTTGACTATAATTACGTCCCTCAGAAAATTTTGCAAACCCTTCTGAATTTGTTTTAGGTTCTTTATATCCTTCAACATCGTAAATATACAATGGGTTACTTGAACCAATTGAACTTGACAAAGAAAAGCGATCTCAAGCTAGATTATAAGTTTTGTTAGTTTGAACGTTAAATATTTGTTTTCATATAATGTCAAACGGATTGGTCATATTCTTCAATAATAGATTTTTTTGAACTTCTTTACCTGTAAGTTTTTTTTCAGAATTTGAATCTAAACGATATGGATATGTTGAATCTTCAATTTGAATTGCTAATTCTAATAGCTTAAAAGCAGCTCTTTGAATTGTACGTTGTCCAAGAGAAGTTCTCATTCCCTCTGCCCAACTAAAATCAGTTACTGTAAAGCCTCAACTTCCACTAATTCCACTAGAACTAACTTGTTCATTGACAATAAAGGTAAAAATTTGCTCATCACGATAATTTCTTTCACTAAAAGGATGATTGGTTGTCAAATACTTTGACTTAACAAAATCATCAACAATTTTTAAAAAGTCTCTAAGCTCAGAGTTTGCGATTTTGCTTATTTTTTGATAATCATTATTGTAATTAAAATCACCTTTGAAAATATTTTTTCGATTTAAGTTTTTTGAGACATTTCAGTAGTTTTGATTATCTTCTTCTACAAAAATAGAATTATGAATAACATTTGCTCCATAATTATTTTTTTCGCTAAAAAACTCTTTATCTAAATTGACAATTTTAGTTAAATTTTCCATTAATTTATAAGTTGCCAAGTTTTTTATTTCAGGCTTTAAAATTGGATAAATTTCTTTATAATCATAGCCACTTTCAGAATTACTTGGAATATATTTTAATGGTTTATTCTCAATTTCTGTAAATAAACCCTCACTTAAAAGATCATAGATATACTTGTTATTTAGTGAATTGTATTCATATCTGCTTCCTTTTCCTTGCGCCAATTTATATGTACTCACATCAAAACTATAAAAATTTTTATCCTCAAGTTCATCTTTTGAAATATCATTTCCTTGTATATCTATATATTTCTCAATTGAATTTTCAAATTTAGAAATATCAACTAACATTTCTTCAATCTTTGAGTTTTTCCCATACTTATAACTAAGCTCATTAACTCTACTAATCAAATTATATTTCAAGCTGATTTCAGATAAATTCTGAATATTACTTTTATTTGTTAATGTCGACACACTCCCCATAATTGGGGTAATTGCTGTTAAGCAAAATAAAATAGTTCCAAAGACACCCATTAAAATTGAACTTCTCATAGTTACGAGTAACAACAAAATGGCAGTCAAAAACATATCAAACAATAAAACAAAAAATAATCCTGCTGTTGATTTAAGCGCAATTAGTTTACTAGCCTCATAAGGAGAGACTATATGAATTAAGAAAAATAAGAAAATAAAAATTCCAATTGCACTAAGCGAAAACATTTTGTTTACTAAAATTCTTTCATAAAATAGTTTGGACTTAGATATCCCACTACGTATTTCTAAATTCATTACTCCATTACGAATTTCCTTGGCAAATGATGAGGATATACTATGAATTTCAAAATATGTTAAGTAAAAAATCATAATTGCTATCGGAATAAAAACAGCTGCGGTTTTACTTGGGTTCCCTTCTTTTACAAAAATGAACGCTGATCCTATATTAATCATTAATATCGCCAAAAAACATAAAGTAGTCATTATAATTCATGTTTTAGACTTTAAAAAACCAAATGTAAGTCGTTTAAAAATTGGAAATTTAGTTGATCTATCAAAACTAGAAATTTGTTTTATCATTTTTCTTATTCTCGCTTTCTTCTTTTACAATAGCCTTAATTTTCTCATAATTAATAGTTGTTTCTTTATCTCCAATTGCTTTCATATAAACATCACGTAAATTTTCTTTTGTTTTATCAAAGTCATTTTCATAAATGATTTCGCCATGATTGACTAATACCACCTTATCAATTAATAAGTTTAATTCATCAATATTATGGCTTGTTATCATAATTGTTTTATCATACTCACGAGCCAAAAATCTTAAAACTTCCATGAATTCTAAACGTGATTTGACATCTAAATTAGCTGTTGGCTCATCTAAAATAATCATTTCTGGGTCTGTTACTAACGTTGCCAATAATAATGCTCGCTTTTGCATTCCTGCAGACAATTCATCAAATCGACTTTTATGAAATTTTTCCAAACTTAAAGCTTCCAAAAATCGATTAAAATATTGATCTACATACTGCTTGGTGATTCCTTTTAAACTAGCACAATAATAAGCATAATCTTTAATTTTATATTGATGCGGATAATTATTTTGATCAGGAAAAAATGCTATTTTAATAAGAGCTTCAGGTTTTTCAGTAGAAATCCCTTTTAGAAAAACTTCCCCCAAATCCTTTTTGTATTCCCCAAAAATAAGTTTAATTGTCGTAGTTTTTCCAGCTCCATTGTCACCAATAAAACCAACAATTTGACCTTTATTAATTGTGAAACTTTCATTTTTTACCCCAACACCTGTTTTAAAAATTTTTGTTAAGTTTTTCACTTCAAAATAGGCAGTTTCTTCTTTATTACTTTTTCTCATAAATATCCTTTTTATTGTCAAACGACTACACTTATTTTATACAAAAAAAGAGAATAATGTTCTCTTTTAAGATTAATTGTTTTAAACTCTTTGCTAATAAAAATTCTTGAAGATTTCATCCGCTTTTTCAATTTAGTTAACACATGATAAGTTTCCTGTTTGTCAATTAAATACACAATAACGCTACTTTAACTTTTGATATTGTTATTTTCAAAGCAAATTATTATTCTTTAATATATGACGATGTACTATCACTTTATTCATAACTTTAATTTGGCTTTCATTTGGTATTAAATAGCTGACCAATTCGGTAAATCACAGTTAAGATAAGCAAAGAATCAGCATTTGTAAACGCGGCTACTTTTATTACACCAAAAAAATAATGATTTGGTCCTGCTGCCTAGTACTATTGCCTGAAGGATTAAACAAGTAGTTCTTACGTATGAGTATTTTCAAAGGCAAAGATTATTCCACTAGAATTTGATCTCTTTTTTTAATTACAGTTATGTTCGAGTGCTTACAGATTTTTCTTTGCCCTTGGTTGTGGAAGAAAATTTCTTTTGTTTTCTGTCGACATTTCAATATCACATAAAGTATGCGAACGCCATTGATACAACAGTTCCTAAGAATGATAGTGTTAATGAAATTAGTGACGATTTTCAATTTTCTTCTCAGCTTTGTGGAGACGGAATAACTCCAAAGAATAATGCCATTCCCAAAATAGCTATAATCATGACTGCGAATCCTATTGCTACATATTTGTTTTTAATAAAACACATTTCTATTTCAACTTTGTCTTTTAGCCTAATTCTTATATATCCTACAAATAAATATAAGAACGGGACTATTGCTAAAGATGTTGTTGCCTGAGTAATAGTTACTAAGAAATCAGAAGTTCCTTCTCCAGGTTTACCTTCTGTTGTTGTTCCTACTAGAACTAGTAAAACTACAACGGTAATAAATTGAAAGTTTAAAGCATTGGTAGGAATTCCATTATGATCTAATTTTGATAATCATTTACCTGTTGCTTGTTTAGGATTTTCAGAATAGAATACTTTTGCAGGCCCAACAGTTCAAAATGCTAAAGCTCCAAAAGTATTAACTGCAAAAATTAATGCTGTGAGTCTTAAGATAATTTGTCCTCATACTGAGGTTGCCGGATCTAAATTAAGTAGAGCTGGAAAGACTCTATAGTAAGAATTAGACATTCCCCATTTTTGTAACAAGTCTTGATCAATAACTAGGCTCATTGTTAAACCACAAAGAACCATAATTATAATTGTAAAAACATTTCCTAAAATAGCTGCTACCTTAAATGCTTTATGATCACCTTTTAAATCTTTTTGGAATACAGCAATTGTTTCAATTCCATTATAAGCAAAAAATACTCATGGAAGTGCTGACATGAATGCTCAAGTATTTCCCTTAAAAAAATGTTCATTTAACGGATTAAAGAATTCTCAACTTCAACTATGGCTAACTTGTTTGTAAACAATCGGTAATGATATGCACAAACCAACAACTACGAATATTAACCCTAAGAATAAAGAAGCCATTCCGCCAATATTGGTTACATGTTTAATTCAATTCGGCCCTTTTTTTGAAAGGTAAGTTGTAAACCAAAATAGTAAAATTGCAAATAGCGACAATAACATAGTTGAATATCTTGTGGCGTTATTCTCACTAATGCCTTTTGCAACCAATTGACTTGCTAAAATATCAAATCCATTGTTTCCCATAATTACAAATGATACTGATATTACAGCAAATGGTGCTAGTGTTGCAAAAAAGAACACGTTAGCAAAATAAGATGATCAGCTCGCGATGAAACCATTTTTTTCTCCTAAAGAATAGATGCATCATCCTCCAAGACCCGCTTCATTATTACGAAGTTTTTTAATACTATTAAACTCGATTGAAACGAACGTAATGGGAATTGCATAAATTATTCCTCCAATTAAGAATAAAACCAAAGTCATCACTCCAAATTGGGATTGATTGTTAACGATATTTCGAAAACTAAAAACAATTGCAAACACTAAAAATACTAGTGCTGATTTTGTAAAACTTTTTCTTCTCATTAGTTTACTCCTTATTTATTATTAAATAATTTAAACTGCCCGTTTTTGAATTGCTTTTGATTCTCGTTTTTGTGTAAGCACTTCCTCTTCATCATCTTCAATAACATCAGATGCATAGTAATATTGATTAATAAATTCATCTTGTTGCTTAACTTCTTGTGGTGATAGCTGTGTTTCAAGTTTTGGATGAATTACAAAACGTATGAATAGTGATGTGGCCACTATTGCACAATAGAATAAAATTTGCGTCAATGCTCCAATTAATGCTTGAGCATATTCGGAGTTTGTTTGATTTTCTTTTGGAATCATTTGATTAATTAATTGATAAATTTGGTAAAATAAAATGACCATTAAGAAAACTACTGTTCCAATTCATAATGCTATTTCTCATCACTTTGAAGTTATTTTCTTTTTAAGTGATAAAGTTATTGCACAAAGAATAACCATTGAATACATTGAAATATAAATAAATCCAACTGCTCCAGCTACTGAATCAAAGTTAAAAAAAGATGTTGATCCTGTTATGCCTTCAATAGAATCTGGTATTAATAAGAAAAACACTGCCAAAATTAAGCTTAAGCAAATACTTATTAGTAGCCCTTTTGTTGATACGTTATTAGCATTTGTAACTCCAATTTTTTTAGGTAAAAAGTTTTGTTGAACTAAAGAGTCAACGCTGTTTGATCCATAGTATGACATTTGCGTAATTGAGTTAAATCTATTGAATAACATGTAAACTATGATAATAGTAACTCCAAATCCAAAAAAGTATTGTTGTTTTGTTTTAAATAATATATCTAATCTTTTAAAGATTTCCAAGTTTGGTGTATCAGTAAAGTTACTTATCAAAGTGAATAAGAATAATCCTGAAAATAATACGAAAAATAGTGATGTTAATCCTAAAGCTACCATTACAATAATTGGCAAGTTTTTTCTGCGATTTTTAATTGCCTTTCCCGTACTAATAAATGTTTCAAATCCTCCATAACTGAAGAAGAAAACAATAAACGCATATTGGAATCAACTAAAGGTTAATTTTGATTCGATTGGAGTAATTGGATTTCCATTTCCGTCTGTGTTTGTTCTGCCCCCAAAAATTAAAACAAATGCAATCACTGTAATTAATCCTGTAATTGTTCATGAAGCATAAGATAAAAATGTTGATACTTTTTTAAATCTATGCACACCTCAATATGATGTGATTCCTGCTGTTACGGCAAAAATTACACCACCAAAGTCTAATACAAAGTTTGTTCAGCTACCAAATACATGTTCTTTTAATCAATTATCAACTGATAATGTTGTTCTTAAAGTAACGATCATAGAAATAAATAGCAAACTAATTACTCCTATTGAAAAACAGCTATATAAAACACTCATATATTTTCCAAGCGCAGTTCTAGCATATTGAGCTCCTCCACCTGTAGTTGTTGGGTGAGTTTTTATTAATCTGATAAAAGCTCAGGCTGTAATGAAAATTGTTATTGATATGGCAGCCATAATTCATACAATATGATACCCAAGTTGTATTACTTGGTGGTTTTCCGATCTCTCCCCATTAAATACTCCAAAATGCATAACGAACGTTATCCCAGCAATATAACTAAAGAGCATCCAAATTCCATGCCTGACACCAATTTTATGGTCTTTATCAGATGCTTTTATTTTTTTAAGTTTCATAATATAATCCTCTCTTTTTAGTATTCAAATTAAGCAAATTTAAATATTCTTATTATTATAATGTAAACTTTTTAAAAAAATAAAAAATTTACATTATTTTAAAAAAAAAAAAAAAACAAATGATATCACTCATTTGTTTTAAAATAAACATTAAAGTCCTGCGCCATTTAACTCATTTTGTAATTCTCTATAGTTTGGCAAATGTTGCTCAACAAACCTTCAGAAATCTTTTGAGTGATTATGATGGCGCAAATGTGCTAATTCATGAACAATTACATAGTCAATAATTTCTGATCTAAAATGCAGTAATTTAGTATTAAAAATAATTTTTTCTTGAATAGGGTAACAAACTCCTCATTTAAGATTCATAACTCTCACATTTAAATTTTTAAAGTGGACATTCATGTTAACTGCTCACTGTGAAGAACGATTAATAAATCAGTTTTTGTAGGAATTTGCTAAAAAAGAATAAAGCTTGTTTAATTGTAATTCATGATCATGATAATCCTTCATAACAATTCCTTCAGACGTTTGCTTTGCATGAATGTTTTGATCTATTAATGTTACATTTACAAAATTATCAAAAATTTTTACTCATGGTTGAGTTCCATAAAAATCATGTTTTGAACGAACCTCATAGTTTGTTTGAACTTTAATTATTTTTGATAAATTTTTATAAATTAATTTCTCAATTTCTCAATCAGGAGAGTTATGTGGTGCTGAAACAAAAATTAATCCCTCTCTAACTCTTACAATAATATTTTTTTGATTTCCATAGCGAATATAATAGTTAATTTTGTTGCCATTGGATGTCAAAGTTTTTTTAACTTCAGCCATTATATCCTCCATTTAATAATACATTTGCTTATCTAATATAAAAAATTATATTGGTCAATTTTAGTTATTAAATTTAAAAAAGCAAACATCTCCATCTTGCATAATATATTGTTTACCTTCAAGACGCATTTTACCTGATTCTTTAACTGCCTTTTCTGTTCCACAATCTAAAAGATCATCAATATGATAAATATCTGCTTTAATAAATCCTTTTTCAAAATCTGTATGAATAATTCCTGCACACTGTGGAGCTGTTGCTCCTTTTGGAAATTGTCATGAACGAGCCTCTTGCGGACCAGCAGTGAAGTATGTTTGTAGTCCCAGTGTTGCATAAGCTGCTTGAATTAAAGAATCTAATCCAGATTGTGAAGCACCCAAATCAGCCAAAAACTCTTTTTTCTCTTCTTCAGTTGCTTCTGATAAATCTTCTTCAATCTTTGCACAAATTTTGACTACATGAGATCCAGATTTTTGAGCAAACTCCTTAACTTGTTGCACATAATTATTATCTTCTTGAAGATCATCATCATTGACATTACATACGTATATAAATTTTTTTGATGTTAAAAGTTGGAAACCTTTTAAAACTTTTGTTTCCTCCTCACTTAATTCTAAATTGTTTAATAGTTGCCCTTCAGCTAAACACACCTGTAATTTTTGCAAGACTTCGTTTTCAAACGAGTGTGCTTTATCACCGCTTTTAACTTTTGGTGCAATTCTTTCAAGACGTTTTTTAATAGTTGCCTCATCTGCAAGCATTAACTCTAGATTAATAATCTCAATATCACGAACTGGGTCAACAGTTCCTTCAACGTGAGTAATATCTTTGTTGTCAAAGCATCTTACAACTTCACAAATCGCATCAGTTTCACGAATATTAGCTAAGAAAGCATTTCCAAGTCCTTCCCCTTTAGAAGCACCAGCAATTAAACCTGCAATATCTACAAATTCAATTGTAGTAGCGATTTTCTTTTTAGATTCAAAAATTCTTGCTAAATCATCAAGTCTTTTATCGGGAACTTCGACTACACCAACGTTTGGTTCAATTGTTGCAAATGGATAATTTGCTGCTTCAACTTTTGAATTTGTAATTGCGTTAAACAATGTTGATTTTCCAACATTGGGCAAACCAACTATTCCTGCTTTAAATGACATATACTATTCCTCTTTTTTCTTTATTATTTTTTTTAACTGTTTATTTATTGTTTCTCGTTTTAATTCAATGAATAAATCAAAAATATCTTTGCTACGAAATTTATATTTAGCACCAATTCTAATTAACTCTCACTTTACAGTTTTGCTTGGATGAGGTTTCTTAAATTCAACCAGATCTCCAATCTCTAAATCCTCTCATGACATTTACTGAGATTCCTTTTTAATTTGTGAATACTTTCGTGGGTACATTTTATTAGTGGTATCTGTTTTTAAATAAAATAAGTTAATTCTAGTGCCAAATCCAACATCTTTTAAGATCTGCTTATCAACAAGCTTCAATTTTATGCGTTCATCTTTGCCTTTTAAATTATTAATTTCTTCTTCAGCACGAGGACCTTTTAATGCTATGAAATGTCCATTAACTTTAATCATTTGAACTCCAATTTCTAATAAAATATCTAAGTAAGCAACG
The DNA here is from genome assembly GCF_002843565.1 of Mesoplasma syrphidae. NCBI lineage: Bacteria > Bacillati > Mycoplasmatota > Mollicutes > Entomoplasmatales > Entomoplasmataceae > Mesoplasma > Mesoplasma syrphidae. The sequence goes on along the minus strand of NZ_CP025257.1, from coordinate 87,572 downwards.
GCACGAGAAATTACCAAATCATATTTTTCAATATTATTTAATGAAAATTTTTCTGCTCGTTCATTAGTGATTTCAATATCAGTTAAGTTTAATTCATTAATTAATTGTTTTAAGAAGTTAACTTTTTTATTATTGGATTCAATTAGGGTAATTTTTGTTTCAGGAAAAAAGATTTTAATAACGACTCCAGGGAATCCAGGGCCAGTGCCAATATCTGCAATTTTTTGATTACTAATTGGATAATTTTCTGTGAACAACAAAGAATCCAAAAAATGTTTTTCAAAAACTTCATTGATGTTAGTAATTCTTGTCAAATTATATTTAGAATTTTCTTTAACCAAAAATTCATAATATTTATTTAACTGTTGTTTAACAGTAGATGTTACGCAAATATTGTTATAATTTTCAAATATTTTTCAATTTGTAAACATAGTTCTCCTTTTCTATAAAAGAGACTAGCTCTTTAAATTAAAATAGATTTTTGCGAGCATTACAGAAATAAACTGTTCCACTATAAATACTAAAAAACGTTGCAATGTACATTGGAATCATAATTACTTGATTAATTCAACCATATTCTGTAGCAGAAAACTCTACGCTGGCAAAAAATTTGAAATTTACAAAAAACAGTAATGATAAACCAACCATTTGAAATAATGTTTTCAACTTTCCACCCATACCGGCTGCTAATGTAATTTGTTTAGAAGATAAAATCATACGAATAAAATCTACAATAGTATCTCGTAAAATTAAAATTAACACCATTCATAAAGGAATAATTCCCGCAACTGCTAATAAGATTAAAGCCGAATTTACTAGTAATTTATCTGCAATCGGATCAAAGAACTTTCCAAAATCAGTAACCTGATTATTTCTTCTAGCCAAATAGCCATCCAAAAAATCAGTCAAAGATGCCAAAATAAATACAATTCCTGCTGCCATTCATAAAATTGGCAATTTGTATTGATACTTACCAAAAGTTCCAAGTGTTCATTGTCAGTTTAAAGAATTAGAATCTTGCATTTCTGCATAATAGCTTACTAAGATTAAACAAATCACGACTGGAACTAATATTAAACGAATAAGTGTCAAAATATTTGGTGCATTTACTATTGGCTTTTTATCCATAATTTACCTCATTATCATTTATAATTTTATCATAAATAAAAAATCCATTAGAAATGGATTTTAATAGTTTTTTCATTATTTAGCGTCTTAGAACTTTAGCCTTTACTATCTTAATAACTTCAGATACTTTTTTCTTAGCAATAACTTCTTCAGGTTGAATTTCACCTTCAAATCCATTAACAAATGGGTCTTTTTTAAACTTATATTCTTGAATAAAGTATAAAATTGCTATTGCTGAAATTCCCGCTAATAAAAGCAATAAGAAAATAAATCCTGAAGACTCAATTCAACTAGTTTGTCCCTTATAAACATCAATTGGCACTAAGAATGTATAAATTCCTAAAATTACAAATGTTGCCAAAAGAATTCCTGAAACTCAAGCAACTGGCAAAAATCCTTTTATTTTTAAAACTTCAACTTTATTTGTTCAGCGATTTCTAATTGCTGAAAAAATAAGCAATGTTATAAATGAGAATCCAAAGCAAGCAGCAGTTGAAGACATAATTCCAACATATTTAGCAGCATGTCCGAAAACTAAATTTTGATAATTATCAATATCTATACTAGTTTGAAACCCATGTCAATTTCCAGAGAACAAACCAAATCCTAATGTTAGAAACAATGTGAAAACAATAATAGAAGCAATCATTTGAATATATCCTGCTTTAATATAATCAATATTTCTTCCTTTTGAATAAACAACTCGAGATTGAGCATCAGACTGCATTCCGACAACTCCGATATATGAAAAAATGTTAATTCCTATAAAACAAATTACAATTGACACTAAGTTAGTGATTAGAGAGCCAGCTCCTTTACCACCAAATACTTGAATCAGAATATTTTCAATTGTTCCATCAGGTGATCCTAAAAATAATGAAATGGCCATTAATACATAAAAAATTGCTACAAAGATCATTCCAAATAATAGTGCTTTAGGAACAACTTCTTTATGTTTAGCAGTTTTTTGAGCATTTGCAATATAAATAAACCCATCAAATGAAAACAATATTCCACCAAAACCTCTAATAAATAATCCCGGATCAAAATCAGATGTTGACCATGATTGATCGTTAAGCCCACCGTTACTCATTGCACCATTTGGTCCAGCCAAAATAAATCCTGCAAAAAGCGCTATAATTAATGGAATAAACTTAAAAAAGGTTCCAAAAATTAAAATCTTTTTTGAAGCATTGAATGGTGAATACATATTAATAAATAAGAAAATTACAATCATAGAAATTCCTATAAACAAATATAGACTAAACATTGCACCTGGTGGCAACACGACATTGAAAATTTTAAAAATATAGGTAACAAACAATACTGTAAAAATTCCCTGACAGCTTGGGACATAAATAATCATATACATCATGCTGCATACTGATGCTGCTTTACGGCCTACAAATAGCTTTGTTCAGTTTCCAACTGTCCCATTTCCAAATTTTCTAGTAGAAGAGGAAATTTCAATGAAGACATAAACAATTCCCACACATACCATTCCAACAACAAATCACAAAATAATCGCAATAATCGGATTACCTGTTTCAACTAATAACTCATTGTTTTTGACATAAATACCCGTTCCCACAACAGTACCAACAACCATTGTAAATAAAGTTAATAATTCAAAAAGCTTAGCTTTATTTTTTATCATATAACGATTTCCTTTCGACATATTTTCTATAAGTTTATAATAATAAATCGGAAAAGTAAAACTAATTCGTTTTGAGATGATTTGCAAAATTTACAATCACGATTTAAAAACTTTCTTGTAGCATTTTTTGAACAATTCCGCTAGTACTCATGCTAATACTAAAAGTCCAACTAAAACAAGGTACCATCAACCCAAATTGACACCTTGGTGAGTTCCACTCATAATTTTAAATCCTAGATTATTTAAGTGATTATCAAGCCCAATAAACAAAAACGGAATTAATGCAAATCCTAATAAACCATAAACTAATGTTTTAGTTGGTCGAGCCTTAATAAATGATATATGTTCTGTTCTATACACTAAAATAATTAGAATGTGCGTCAAAATTGATTCTAAAAAGAATGCGGTTTGAAATTGCTGTTGATCAATTGTTTCATGAGCATATACTCCATTTGTTAGTAAACCGAAAACAAATCCCAAAATTAAAAAATTTAAAATACTGATAATTGTCAAAACTAACCCATTCCATAATCCAAATGGAATAATTGATTTAGCATTTCATTTTTGTGGTTTGCGAATACTGCTATTGTCAACTGAATCAAATACAAAAATTAAATTTGCAAAGTCAAAAATCAAATTCTGCAATAATAATTGAATTGGTGACATAGAAGGAAACTCAAGTCACAGTGAGGAAATTAATAGAGTTAGCAACATTCCAAAGTTGGATGCAACTGTAATTTTAATATATTTAATGGCATTTGCAAAAATTTCACGACCTTGAACAAAAGCATTTTCCAAAACTCTTAAGTCTTTTTCCAACAAAATGACGTCTGCAGCAGATTTTGCTAACGGAGTCCCATTGTTAACTGAAATTCCTACGTCAGCTGCTCTTAAAGCTCCAGCATCATTGATGCCATCACCCAAAAATGCAATCACATTATTAATTTTCAAAGTTTCAATAATTTTTGTTTTATCAGTAGGAGAAAGTTTTGCCAATACATTGCAAAGTTTTAAAATTTCTTGGAGTTCAGCTGATGAATAATTTTCTAGCTGCTCGCCGCTCAAAGTTCTGGAAGTTTTTAAATTAATTTGATGAGCAATATTTAGAGCAATATCTTGGGCATCGCCTGTCAAAATTTTTAAGTCAATACTGTATTTCTTGATAATTTCCAATGTTTCCACGACATCGTTTTTTAATACATCTTCAAAAAGAGCCATTCCTTCTAATACCAAATCTGTATCTTTAAGTGTGGTCGTTACAGCTGTACTAATTAAAATGCTTCTAAATCCTTGTTTTGTTCATGTGTCAATTGTTTGTTTAACCATATCAACTAGTTCATCAGATAAAATAACAACTTTTTTTCCAAGTCTTATGAATTTTGATTGATTTAAGATTTCATCAACAGAGCCTTTAGAAATTTGAAGGTAGTGATCGTTTTCTTTAACCAGGACCGATGAAATTCGAGTTTGATGACTAAAGGCTTGGTCTTCAACAAGTTCAACATTTGATAAGTCCATTTGTGATGCAAGCAAATCAATGATAGCCTGATCTATTTTATTAGATAAATTTTGCTGAAAACTTGCATTTAAGAAAAGCATTCTTAGCAAATAAGGGTCTTCTTGATTATTGAAATTTTGGCAACTATTTAATTGAACTTTATCTAAAGTTAAGGTCCCAGTTTTATCAGTTGCTAGAATATCAACGCTTCCCATATTTTGAACAACACTAAGCTTTTTAATTACAACCTTTTCTTTGGCCATTTTTTTACTTCCTAATTTTAGATTAGAAGAAATAATTGCCGGCAGTGCTTCAGGTGTTAAAGCGACAGCAATTGACAAAGCAAAGATTAATGCAGAAACTCAATCTTGACTTGTCCCCCCGCTTCGCAGTCCTGCAGCAATCATAATTATTGGAACCATTACTAAAATTGAGGCCACTAAAATACGGGTAATTTTAGTCAAACCTTTTTCATACTCACTTGGCTCATCATCATTAACCATTTGCAAAATTGATGAAGCATAATTTTTTTCGCCAACATTGATAATAACGGCGATGCAAGTTCCGGTTGCTATTACTGTTTGAGCAAATAAAATATTGTCCAGCTCAATTAAACGCTCTTTTGAATTTGATATTAGCTTTTCAACTGGTTCTGCTTCGCCAGTTAGTGATGACTGATTAACTGTAAAATTGTTTGTTCACAATATTCTTGCATCCGCAGGAACGATATCTCCTTGATGCAAAACTATGACATCTCCATATAAAAGTTGAGATTGATCACAACTAATTAGCTTATTTTTAATATTTAAAAAACTAAGATCGTTAAAGTTTGTCACTGAGCCGTTTAAAACTCAAAAGCTATTTTCAATGATTTTGTTCAATTCAATATTTGTTTTGTAGGCTTTGAATTCTTGAATATAATCAATAACCGCTGCCAAAAAAATCATGAAAAAAACAATTAATGAGGAAATTAAATTAATTAAATCGTGCTTACCTTCATCTGTTATGAAAATATAAATAAGCAGTTCACCGATTGCAATTAACCATAATAATAAGTTGAAGGGCTCTGTTAGAGCTTCAAAAAATTTCTTAACATGATGAAATTTGGGGACAATAATTTCATTCCCACCATATTTCTTTTTCTGCTGTGACCTAAAATTTTCCTTAATACCAATGCTAGTATCTAGTTGCAATGATAAATTTTCAATATCGGTATTAGCAACTGCAATGACCTTATTAGATTCTGTATAATGATATTGTTTCACAAAATTTTGCCTCCAAAGTTGTTAAAAATATTTTAGCATTTCCAATGAAATAAATGCTTCAAAATGTAAGGACTTAATATTCCTTAAGGTTTTTTGTACTAAATCAACTTGTAATAAGGTATCCACTAAAAAATAATAATGAAAAACCTAATAAAATTGTTGGAGCCAAAACGACCACTGCCCATGATGATTTCAGAATTGTTAAGCTTATAATCAAAAAAACTAATATTAGCAATGAACTTATCAATAGCCCAATTAAAAATAAGATTTTAAGCGCTTTACTGTCTTCACTTTTTCTTTTAAAGTTTACCCTTGTCAATAAATATATACTAAAAACTAAGCCAAATATGCCGCAGATACTATTAAGCAATAGGTGAAAAATCTCAACGATTGAAAAGTGCATTAAAACACCAACTTTCCATATTTTTTATACGAATCCATTTGACCTGCGTCATCTCTAAATGCCGCAAAACTGTAGCTTTTTTCTTTTAAATTAGTTATAAGTTTGGGAAGTCAAACTTTAGCGTAGCTTCGGGTATGACAAACAAAAATTTTTCCTGGAGATAAATGCGACATGTACTGATTGATTATTTTATTTTTGCCAGTAATTTCTTCGTTATAATCAGTTCCTAAATAACCTCTTACCAAATATTTAATGCCGACTTGTTTTTCAACAAAGTCAATTCCTTTAAAATATTGCAAATACGATAAGCGAACTGGAATTTCTTTTTTCAAAATTGAAACATTATTTTCAACATAAGCATTTTCAATTAGCTGATTAGTCTTTTGAATTTCTTCAATCAGTTTCTTTTCATTATGAATGTATTCATTATGGTTGTATGTATGATTACCAATTGTATGGCCCTCTTTTATTATCCTATCAACAACAACTTTTACGTTTTGATCTGTTTTATATTTTGCTAAGTTTACACCTGTCATAAAAAATGTAGCATGAATATTTTCTGATTTCAAAATATTTAGAATATCTAAATCGTCAGTTGTAGGCCCATCATCAAAGGTAAGCATGACAACTCTTTGATCTGTTTTAATTCGATTAACTTCATATCCCTGCTTAATGGTTGCAATATTAAAGATACACGTAATCACACTAACAAATAAAAAACATGTTGCAATAATTTTTGTAATTCTTGTTTTCATAATATCTCCTACTAATAAACTAATGCCAGCATTATTTAAAAAGAAAAAATACTCGAATATTAAGATAAAGGCAAAATTTAAAATTTTGTTAAATTATATTTGAGTATTTTTTATTTAATATTATATTTGATAATTATTTCATTTTTTCTTTCAAAGTTTTTGACGGCTTAAATTTAACCCCAGTTTGAGCTGGTATGTTAATTGTTTCACCAGTTAAAGGATTACGAGAAACTTTTGAAGGCTTAGCAACTGTTACCAATTTACCAAAACCTGAAATTGTCACTTCTTCAGATTCTTGTAGTTTTCTTTGCATAGTTGCAAAAGTATGGTCCATAATTGCTTTAACTCGTTTTTTAGAAATGTCTGAATTATTCGCTATAAGTTCATCCAAAATCATTTTTTTAGAAACTTGCTCTTTTTTAATTTTAGGAGTCTTATTTGCTTTTGGTTTAATGATTTCTTTAGTTGTTTCTTCAACTACAATTGGCTCAGCTTTTTTACTAGCTACTTTTCTTTTCGTTTTCTCTTCAATTTCAATTTTTTCATTAATAACTTCTTCGCCACTCAAAACTTCATTGTTCTCTTGAGCTTCTTGATTTTTTTCAAACACTTCTTCCTCAATCTTTTCTTCAATCATTAGTTTTTCTATGACTATCTGATTTTCATCTATTTGGCTACTTTCAGCAAGGGTTGTCTCTTCATTTTTTCCACAAACACAATTAATATTAAAAATTGGCGAAAAATCTTTAATCTCACATTTTGATTCTTCAGCAATTATCTCTTCGTTTTGTTCAATTACAATTTCGTCATTTGCTGTATAAATCGCAAGAATTGATAAAAGAACTCATATTAAAAATGAAGCTGGTGCCACAATTAATAAAAAGATGTTAGCAATAAAATCTACTCTAAATGCGACTCCGTTATTTCAATTTGCCAAACTAAAGTTGATTACTCCTGCAGGTCCAAACAAAAAGTCTTTTGTAAGCCCCTCTTCTTGGTTAAATACTGGGTTTAAAATTTTAATTAACATTGCAACAGCAAATGATGCTAAGAAAATTATTAAAAAGAATACTAATCAATAATTAATAGCTCTTCTATTACCCTTTTTTTCTACTACAGTTATTTCCATAATGCCTCCATATGATTTTAATCTATATTTTATTATATTTATAAAATCTTTAAAAGTCATTATAATCTTTAAAATTAAAATATTTTCTCAAATATTTTTTTTGTTTGACGGTTAAAAAACTGGTCATCAAATAAAAGTGATAGCTCTGATTTAGAAATATAATTGACTATTTGACTTTTCAAAATAACATCTTTAAAGTCAGTATGTTCTCTTAAACACTCCAATGTTGCCTCTTGAATTATGTCATAAACAATTTCACGAGTAACCTTTTTATTGAACATTAAAACGTATGTCAAAACTCTTTGAGAAAAATAAATGTTTTTAGCATCAATAATATGTTGTTGTATTACATCGTAATTTATTACCAAATTTTCTAATGTATCTTTCATTCTACGAATAGCATAAACTAAAACATTATATACATCTGGAAAAATAATTCGCTCATTTGATGAATGGGAAATATCACGTTCATGTCATAAATTATTGTTTTCTAGAACTACAATAACTTGAGCACGAATATAACGAGCCAATCCTGAAATATTTTCACTTGAAATTGGGTTTTTTTTATGAGGCATTGATGAAGAACCTTTTTGATTTTTAGCAAAACCTTCAGCCATTTCATTAACATCAGATCTTTGGAATAGTCTAATTTCTGTTGCAATTTTTTCTAAAGTCGAAGCAATGTTAGCAAATACTTCAATCAAAAATGCATGACGATCACGTTGAGTTACTTGTGTTGATAAAGTATCAATTCCAAGTTCTAATTTTTCAGCCACATAATCTTCGATTTCTAATTCCAAGTTCGCATAATTTCCCATTGATCCAGAAATTTTCGCTACTTCAATATGCGCTGCTGCCAATTCAAAACGCTCAATTTGACGCATAAATTCTTCATATCATAAAGCAAATTTCAGTCCTAGTGATGTAGGTTCACCATACATTCCATGAGTACGTCCCATAATTAAAATATCTTGATTGGCAATTGCCAATTTTTTCAAAACTTCTGTTATTTCAAATAGCTCTTTAAATATAATTTGATTTGATTCTTTGATCATATAGTTTTGAGCTGTATCGACAATATCTGTTGAAGTAATTCCCAAATGAATTCATTTACTTTCAACATTTAATTGCTCAGAAAGCATTCTAGTAAATGCAACAACATCATGTTTAGTCTCTTCTTCTATTACTGCCATACGCTTTAAATCAACATAAGTTTTTTCCTTAATTAATCTAACATCTTCTTCAGGAATTACACCAATTTTAGCTCAAGCCTCACAAACTAACTGTTCAACCTTCAATCAAATATTATATTTATTTTGATCACTTCAAATATTTTCAACATCTTCAATCGTATATCTGTTAATCATCAAATTCTCCTTTTAATAGAATTGTTTGCGTACGATCTGGACCAACAGAAAATCCCAAAAATTTAGCTCCGGTAATTTCAGCAATTTTTGCCATATAATTTTTAGCATTTTGAGGCAATTCTTCATAGCTTCGTACTTTAGTAATATCTGTTTGTCATCCTGGCATTTCAATATAAATCGGCTGACATCTCAATAAATCATTATCATTAGCTGGCATAGTTTGAATTTGTTTTCCGTCAAGTTCATAAGCGACACAAATTTTAATAATTTTTTCAGTATCCAAAACATCAAATAATGTTAAAAATAGTTCATCAATTCCACCAACTCTAACTGCGTATTTCATAGCTACTGCATCAAATCAACCAATTCTTCTTGGTCGTCCTGAGTTTGATCCATATTCATTTCCACGTTCGCGAATTCTTAAGCAAACCTCATTTGTAATTTCTGTAGGCATTCCTCCAGCTCCAACACGAGTATTATATGCTTTTGCAACACCAACAACTTTTTGAACATGTTTGGCATGAATTCCAGTTCCAATTGAGGCATTGTTCGCAGAACATGATGAAGATGTAACAAATGGGTATGTTCCGTGATCAATATCAAGTAATACTCCTTGCGCTCCCTCAAATAAGACAAAGTTATTATTTTCAATTGTTCTTGCGACTACTTCTCCAGAATCAACAATTTTATCAGCAATAAAGTTATAGTACTTCATTAGTTTTTCATAAACCTCTGAAAATGAATAACTATTCCCATTATAGATTTTTGTGATTATTTCATTATGATAATCCAAATTCTCTTGCAAAACAGATTTAAAATTAGGTTGCTTAACATCGCATACTCTAATCCCATAACGAGACGCCTTATCTGCATACGTTGGGCCAATTCCTCGCTTCGTAGTTCCAATTTTTTGAGCCTTACGAGCTTCTTCTTGTAACTCATCAATTTGACAGTGTCAATCAAAAATTAAATGTGCGCGATCAGAAATAAATAAGTTATCAGTATTAATATGTGATTCTTGTAAGCGTTGCATTTCCAAAACTAGTTTTTCCAAATTGACAACCGCTCCATTACCAATTACATTTAGAACTTCTGGGTTAAAAATTCCTGAAGGAACAATTGTAACTTTGTGACGTTTATTGTTGAACTCAATCATATGACCAGCATTATCTCCACCAGCAAACCTTACAACCATGTCTGCCTTCTGAGCAAAATAATCTGTAATTTTACCTTTTCCTTCATCACCTCATTGTGTTCCAACTACGACTAATGATTTATATTTTCTTTCCATATTTCCTCCTTGAAAACAAACAAAAACTAACAAAAAAAGATTACGAAAACCCATAGCTTTTTTGCTAGTTTTAATAACTCATAATCTTACATTGGTGTAAGGTAGAGACTCCTGCCCACTATGCAGAATTATATAAGTTTTCTATATTAAATTACATAAATTATTATACTCTATATCCACATAATAACTTTAAAAAAAATATTCAAAGTTTTTTTGATTTTTGTTACTCCACAGAAATTCAGTAACGATTAAAAACTAGTTTTTGCTCTGGTTCATATCTTTGGTCTTCTAGTATACCCTTGTTGTTAAGGATAACCTTCATTGATCCAATATTATCTGCTTTACAAGTTACCAAAACTTGTTTAATCCCGTGCTTTGTTGCTTCTTGTAAAGCCAACTTTAAAATTTCAGTTCCATAACCTTTGCGGCGATGTTTTGGACTAACAGAATAACCAATATGACCACCATAATTTAATAAATATTCTGTTAAACTTAAGCGAATATTAACTAAACCAACTAATTCAGTACTTTCTATATCAACTACTAGAAATTCCAGTGAGGGTACTCTGCCAAGCGGCAAATTTTTGGCGTCCTTTTGATTTTTTAAATATTGCAATCACTCTTTAATATTCGACATAGCAAATAGTTGAGAACTTCCTTCAATAACTTTATTATCAAATTCTTCAACATATTTTTTAATCTCAGCTTCATATGCTATAGTTGGATTAATTAAAACAATTTTTTTCATAAAGCCTCCAAAAAAATTAATGCATTTAATTATTATACTCTTTTTTATAATAATTGTGTGGAAATTTTTCCATTTAGGTTGGTAATTCACAAAATGTTTTCCAGATTATATTTACTATATTCTCACTAACTCTTTGTGATAAGAACATAAAATTATATATGGAGAAATACTCCAACAAAATAGGAGGAATTACAAATAATGAAAGTAATTGTAATTGGAACCAATCATGCAGGTACGACTGCCGTCCGAACATTAAAACGTTTGGATCCAAGTGTTACCGTGACAACTTATGATAGAAATGACAACATTTCTTTTTTAGGATGTGGTATTGCTTTATGAGTTAAAGATGAAGTTAAAGACCCTCAGGGGTTATTTTATGCATCTCCAGAAACTCTAGCAGCTGAAGGCATTGAAGTTCATATGCAGCATGAATGAGTCGGAATTAATCCCGATAAAAAAACCGTTTTAATTAAGAATCTTAAAACAGATAAAACTTTTGAAGATAGTTATGACAAATTAATTGTTGCTACTGGTTCATGACCAGTGCAACCACCAATTCCAGGAATTAATTTAAACGGAGTTCAAATTTGTAAAAACTATCATCACGGAAAAATTTTAAAAGAAGTTAACAATGATAAAAATATTGAAAATATTACAGTAGTTGGCGCTGGCTATATTGGAGTAGAATTAGTAGAAGCATTCCATGAAGCTGGCAAAAAAGTAACCTTAATTGATGTCGCTGATCGAATCATGCCTAACTATTATGGAGAAAATTTCACTTCTTTAATTGAAAAAAGAATGACTGATGCTGGTGTATCTTTAGTTCTTGGTGAAAAAGTAGTTGAATTTGTTGGTCAAAAAGATAAGGTAATACAGGTTGTTACTGAAAATAGCGTTATTGACACAGATTACGTTGTATTTTGTTTAGGAATTAAACCTCAAACAGGAATGCTACAAGGAATAGTAGATTTAGCCAGCAATGGAAGTATTAAAGTTGACCGATACATGCAAACTTCTAATTCTGATATTTATGCTATTGGAGATTGTATTGAAGTCTACGACAATGCTACTGCAAAGAATCATCCAATTGCTTTGGCAACTACTTCAGTTCGTACAGGAATTTTAGCAGCTATGAATATTATTAAACCAAATTCATTGCCATCACCAGGATTTTGTGGATCAAACGCAATTGATGTTTTTGGAATGAAAATGGCATCTGTTGGAATTACTGAGAAAGTTGCTCAATCACTAAATATTGATTATGACAAAATTTTCTTTACTGACAATGACCGCCCAGAATTTATGTCATCAACAAAACCAGTTTATTTGGAAATCATTTGAGATAAAACGACAAGAAAAATTATTGGGGCACAAGTTGCCGGAGAAAATAACCACACAGAAATTATTCATATGTTTTCACTTGGTATTTGAAAAGGACTTACAATTGATGAATTACCATTAGTTGATATGTTCTTTTTACCTCACTTTAATAAACCTTATAACTTTGTAACTTTGGCTGGGTTGGAAGTTCTGGGATTGAATTATTTTAAAAAAAGTGACAAAAAGTAATGATAAGTTTAATTGTTTCAAGGCAAACGAATCCTTATTGAAATTTAGCATGTGAAGAATATTTAACCTACAATAAAAATTTTAAAACACCAATTTTCTTTTTGTGACAAAACCAAAATACAATTGTCGTTGGTCGTAATCAAAATGCCTATTCGGAAATAAATATTGAAAAAGCCAATGCTAATGAAGTTACTATTGTTCGAAGAAACACTGGTGGTGGAACAGTCTATCAAGATTTGGGAAATATATGTTTTTCTTTAATTGTTGAAAATGATCAAAAAAGCATTAATGAAAACTTTCAAAGAACTTTAAATCCAATTGTAGATTTTTTAAGAGACAAAAATTTAAATGCTAGTTTTTCAGGTCGCAATGATATTGAAATTGATGGTTTTAAAGTTTCTGGGAATGCGCAGTTAAAAACTAATGACCGAGTACTTCAGCATGGAACATTATTATATGATGTTGACTTAGCTAAAATTAACGACTATTTAATTGTTGATCGTACAAAAATGGAATCCAAAAAAATTGCTTCAGTTAGTTCTAGAGTTGCCAATATTTCAGCATTATTGAATGAGACTAAAGATTTAAAGAAATTTATTAATGATTTGAAAAATTCTTATTTAAAAAACCAAGATGTAGAAGAAATCAATTTGTCTTCTGAAGATTTAGCTGTAATTGATAAGCTTGCAAAAGAAAAGTATTCTACTTGGGAATGAACGTTTGGAAAAAATGCTTCGTTTGCTAAGACTACAAAAGTTTATCTTCCAAATAAAGGTTTATTGGAAATAAGATTTTCAACATCTGAAGGGTACATTTCAAATATTAAATTTTATGGGGATTTTTTAGGTTATTTAGGAACAGAAAATTTGGAAAAATTATTAATAGGCCAAAAATATGAAAAAGATGCAATTACTAATGTAATACGCCACATCAATATGGCAGAAATATTTGGTGATACATTTGAAATTGACGATATTACTAATTTATTATTCTAATCAAATTTAAGGAGGAATATATGAAATATATTGAAAAATTTGATGTAACAAAAGATGAAATTATTCGTGTAATGGATAGTTCTGGAAAAATTATTAACAAGGATTTAATGCCCGAAATTAGTTTGGAAGAAACTTTGGAAGCATATAAAATTATGAATCTTTCAAGAAGACAAGATATTTTTCAAAATCTTGTACAAAGACAAGGAAGATTGCTATCATTTTTAAGTTCTACAGGACAAGAAGCTTGTGAAGTTGCCTATTCTTTAAACTTAATTAAGGGCAAAGACTGATTTATTTCTGGATACAGAAATAATGCTGCATGAATTACATGCGGAGTGCCAATTAAAAATGTGATGTTATATTGAGCAGGAAATGAGTATGGAGCAAAATCTCCAGATGGGGTTAATGTTTTACCTCCAAACATCGTAATTGGTAGTCAATTCAGTCATGCTACAGGAATTGCCTTTGCTGAAAAATATAAAGGGTCTGATGCAATTGCTTTAACAGTTACTGGTGATGGTGGAATGAGTGAAGGAGAAGTTTTTGAGGCAATGAATTTTGCAAAAGTTCATGAATCTCCAGTGATCTTTGTTTGTGAAAATAATCAATGAGCCATTTCAACTCCAAGAGGAGAACAAACTAAATCACTTAACTTTGCTATTAAAAGTATTGCTGTTGGAATTCCTTCATTAAAAGTTGATGGTAACGACTTTTTAGCATGTTATGGAGTATTTAAAGAAGTTGCTCAATGAGTTCGCGAGGGTAAAGGGCCATTCCTTGTTGAATGTGAAACTTATCGTTTAGGACCTCATTCTAGTGCTGATAATCCTGATGTTTACCGTGATCCTAAAGAATTTGAAGATGCTAAAAGTCGTGATCCTCTAATTAGATTAAAAACTTATTTAATTAAAAATAAAGTGTGAAGCGATGCTCAACAAGAAGCATTGGATAATGAACATGATCAGTATGTTAAAGAACAATTTGATTGAATGGAGCAAAACAAAGCATACCCACTTGAAGATATCTTTAATTACACATTTGCTGAAAAAAATGATCAGCTTGAAGAACAATTTGAAGAAGCACGAAGATTTTATGAAAAATATCCTAATTCAGTTAAGGGAGGACACTAATTATGCCATTAATTAATAATATTAAAGCTGTTAACCAAGCACTTGATGTCGCAATGGAAAGAAATCAAAACGTCGTAACATATGGAGAAGACGTTGGTTTCGAAGGAGGAGTCTTCAGAGCTACTGAAGGACTTCAACAAAAATATGGAATTGAAAGATCATTTAATGCGCCAATTTCAGAAAATTTATTTATTGGTGCAGCAATTGGTATGGCAATTAATGGTCTATCTCCAGTTGTGGAATTGCAATTTGAAGGATTAGGGCGTTCAGCCTTGCAAAATATTACAACTCATTTAGGAAAAATGCGTAACAGAACTCGTGGAAAATATACATGTCCACTAGTAATTAGAACTCCAATGGGTGGAGGAATTAGTGCTCTTGAGCATCACTCTGAATCTTTTGAAGCTATTTATTCACATACACCAGGTTTAGTAGTAATTATTCCGTCAACACCATATGACACTAAAGGATTGCTACTTGCTGCAATTGATTCACCAGATCCCGTAATCTTTTTAGAACCAACTAAATTGTATCGTGCGTTTAAACAAGAAGTTCCTGAAGGATACTATACTGTTCCAATTGGAGTAGGATATAAAATTCAAGAGGGAGATGATTTAACAATTGTAACTTACGGAGCACCAACTGTGGATTGTCAAAAAGCACTTGAACTTTTAAAAGAAACTCATCCTGAGGTTACTGTTGATTTAATTGATTTAAGAACAATTAATCCTTGAGATCGCGATATGGTATTTAAATCTGTAACAAAAACAGGAAGACTATTAATTGTTAATGAAGCAGCTAAGTCATTTGGTGTTGCAAGCGAAATTATTGCGTCAGTTAATGAAAACTGTTTTGATTATTTGAAAGCTCCATTAACACGTTGTACTGGATATGATGTAAATATTCCTTTTGTTCAAGGAGAACGTTGATTTAATATTAATCCATACAAAATCTTGGATAAAATTCATGAAGTTTTAGAATATTAGAACTATAGAAAGAAGAAAATATGTTTAAAGTTAAATTTACCGATATCGGAGAAGGTTTACATGAAGGAAAAGTAACCGAAGTTCTTGTTAACATCGGTGATTCTGTAAAAATGGGACAAAGTTTATTTGCCGTAGAAACTGATAAAGTTAATGCCGAAATTCCTTCTCCTGTTGATGGAAAAGTGTCTGAAATATTGATTAAAAAAGATCAAGATATTAATGTTGGTGACGTTGTTTTCATAATTGATGACGGCTCTACTACTGCTGCTGATTCAAACGTTTCAACAGCCAGCAAAGAGCCTGAAATTAGTGGAGGATCATGCGTTCCAAATTTACCAGAACCTGAAGAAGAAAATGCGAGTGTTGTTGGTTCTACACCTGTTTCAAATCATGTAATTACTCGTCAAGTTCCGCAACCATCAGATATTAAAAAGCCAGCAGCAGAAATTCGTGCAACTCCACAAGCAAGAAGAATGGCAGTTAAATTGAACATTGATTTGTCCAAAATTATTGCTTCCTCACCAAGTGGAAGAATTTCAATTGAAGATATTGAGGCTTATAATAACCAAGCTTCTGCTTCTGTTCAACCTGCTACAGCTCAACAACCCGTTCGTTCTAATTTATCAACGACAGGTTTAGAAGTCGAAGCAATTTCTATGACAGGAATTCGTAAGGCAACTGTTAAGGCAATGAAATATTCACACTCAACAAATGCTTCATTTACATCATTTAAGAAAATTGACATTACTAATATTTATGATTTGCGTAACAATTTAAAGGACTTCGCAAAGCAAAGCGATATTAAATTAACATATTTAGCTTTTGTTGTTAAGGCTGTTGCAAAAGCTTTAGTTGATAATCCAAATATTAATGTTCGTATTGATGAAGAAAACAACGCAATTCAATATATTAAAAATATTAATATATCTGTAGCTGTAGATACTCCATATGGACTTGTAGTTCCTGTTATTTTCAATGCTAACAATTTAAGTTTATTTGAAATTGCTAAAGAGATTAGCAACATTGCTTCAAAAGCTAAAGACAAAAAATTGGCTGTTAGTGATATGACTAATGGAACCTTTACAATTTCAAATATTGGAAGTGTTGGTTTGGAATATGCAACTCCAATTATTAATTCTCCAGAATCTGCAATTATGGGAGTTGGAATTATGAAAAAAGAGCCCGTTTATATTGGTGATGAAGTTAAACCAAGATACATTATGCCATTTTCAATTACAGCTGATCACAGAGTAATTGATGGTGCCGATGTTGGACGTTTCTTACAAAAAGTAGAAGAATACTTAACAAACCCAATTATTTTATTAACATAGTTATGAAAGAAGGAAAATTCTATGAACTTACAAAATAATCATGGAACATGCCCTTTAAACTCTAATTCTCAAGCAAAAACAAGCAACATCGAAGATACATTCGATGTTGTTATTATTGGTGCTGGAATTGGTGGGTATGTTTGTGCTATTAAATGTGCACAATTAGGTTTGAAAACAATGATTGTTGAAAAAAATAGTTTTGGTGGTGTTTGTTTAAATATTGGATGTATTCCCACAAAAGCTTTATTAAAAACGGCTAAAGTTTTCGACCAAATCATGAAGGCTGAAAAATTTGGAATTGAATTTGAAAATGATCCTAAGCCTAAACTAAATTGATCTAAAGCGCAAGATCGTAAAAATGCTGTGGTTAAAAAATTGACTACAGGAGTTGAATATTTATTGAAAAAAAATAAGGTAACAATAATCAAGGGCGAAGCTGAAGTTGCTAGTAGAAATATCTTAGCAATTAATGATAAGAACTATCAATTTAAAAATATCGTTATCGCTACTGGTTCAGTGCCAATTACTCTAAATTTGCCTGGCTTTGAGAAAGGCTATGCTGCTGGAAAAATTATTACCTCAACTGAGGCTTTGGCATTACCAAAAATTCCTAAATCAATTGTCATAATTGGAGGAGGAGTTATTGGTGTTGAATTTGCTTGTTTATATGCTCAACTTGGAGCAAAAGTGACTTTATTGCAAGGTTTACCAACTATTTTAGAAATGTTGGATGAGGACATAATTGCTGAAATGACAAAGGTGATTGTTAATAAATATGCAATTGACTTAATAACTGATGCTAAAGTCAAAGAACTATCAAATAACGAATTAGTATATGAAGCTAATGGCAAAGAACAAAAAGTTAGTGCCGACTACATTTTACAGTCAGTTGGCCGTAAAACTGTGATTAAAGGTTTTGATAACTTGAATCTTAAAATGACAGAACGTAATGCTGTTGAGGTTAATGATTATTGTGAAACTAATATTGATGGAGTTTATGCTATTGGAGACGTAACAGGTAAATCAATGTTGGCTCATGTTGCTAGTCATCAAGGTTTGGTTGTTGCTAATCGTATTGCAAAAAATCTTGATTTAAAAATGAATTATGATCGAATTCCAAGTTGTATTTATACATCTCCTGAAATTGCTGCAATTGGTAAAACTGAAAAGCAATTGAAAGATGACAATGTTAAATATGAAAAATTTAATTTTCCTTTTGCGGCAATTGGTAAAGCTTTAGCTGATGATGATAGCGTTGGATTTGTAAAGTTAATTATGGATCCCGAAACAAAGGCTTTATTGGGAGCGCATATTATTGGTAATCGTGCAACAGAAATGATTTCTGAAATAACAACTTTAATTGAATGCGAAGGTACAATTTATGAGCTTGCTCGTGCTATACATCCTCACCCAACAATGAGTGAAGCTATTGGTGAAGCTGCTGAGGCATTGGAATCTGGAAAACCATTAAATCTATAGGAGAAATACATGTATACAATTAATGAAATTAAAAATTTTATTAGCAACTCGAAAGTTAAAAAAAGAATTGTCTTACCTGAGGGTAATGAACCTTCAATAATTAAGACAGCAAATTACTTAGTCGAAAATAATTTAGCAATTCCAATTGTGATTTTTGAGACTAGCGAAAATATTTCTTCTGACTTAAATTCTCAAGTCGAAAAAATTATTTTGGACTCTTATGATTTAAGCGAACTGCGTGATGCTTTTCTTGCAATTAGAAAAGAAAAAGCCACTTTAGAAATCGCTAATACAGTTATTAAGCAGCCAAACTATGTTGGTACTTTACTTGTTGAATTAGGTAAAGCAGATTGTATGTTGTTAGGTTTAACTTATACTACTGCAGATTCTTTAAGACCTGCTTTACAGATTATTAAGACTGCTCCTGGTTATAGTTTGGCTAGTTCTGTTTTAATAATGCAAAAAGATGACCAAAGTTTATTGTTTACTGATTGTGGTTTTAATATCAAACCTAATGCTGCTCAACTTGTTGATATTACAAAAATGACTGTTGAATTTGCTCGTTCAATGAATGTAAAAGAGCCCGAGGCGGCTTTGTTAAGTTATTCAACAAATGGATCTGGCAAAGGTGAGGATGTTATAAAAGTTCAATCTGCTGTTTCAATTTTGAAGGAACAAAAAGTTGACTTTAATTTTGCAGGTGAAGTTCAATTTGATGCTGCTTTTGACCAAACAGTGCGCTCAAAAAAATTTCCCACTAATACTTTAACTAAATTGATTCCAGATGTATTTGTATTTCCAGATATTAACGCAGGAAATATCGGCTACAAAATTGCTCAAAGAATGGGTAATTGAAACGCAATTGGTCCATTTATTTTGGGCCTTAACAAGCCGGTTAATGATTTAAGTCGTGGAGCAACTCTAGAAGATATAATTAGTACAGCCATTATTACAATTTTTCAAGCAAGCGAGGTGGCTTAATGATTTTAGTTATAAACTCAGGTAGCAGTTCAATCAAATTTAAACTTTATAAAAAGGAACCTTCACAAGATAATCAAACAGTTTTGGAAGGAATTGCTGAAAGAATTACTCTTGATGGAATTTTGACAATTAAGTACAAGGATAATAGGACCACTTGAAATATGGATTTTCAAAATCATGAAAGCGCTGTTAAAGGAATTTTAAGTAAATTTCAAGATTTAGGGGTTATTAAAACAATTGATGAAATCGTGGCTATCGGTTTCCGAATTGTAAATGGAGGTTCAATTACTGAACCAACAATTATTAATGATAAAGTATATAAGGCAATATTTGACAGTATTGAATTTGCGCCTCTTCATAATCCAGGTGCCTTAGTAGCAATTGATGCTTTTAAAAAAATCACTCCCAATGCTATTCTTGTAGGAAACTTTGATAATGCATTCCACCATACAATACCAAAAAGTAATTTTTTGTATCCTTTACCTATTGAATGATACAAAAAATATAACGTTAGAAAGTTTGGATTTCATGGTTTAAGTTATCAATATATTGTTGAGAAATTTGCCGAATTGGCAAAAGAAAATAAGGAAAATCTTAACTTAGTTATTTGCCACTTGGGAAGTGGTTCTAGCATGGCTTGTATTCAAAATGGACTATCATTAGACACAACAATGGGATTTACACCTTTAGGTGGATTAATGATGGGTACTCGTTCGGGGAATATTGATCCTTCGATTTTAGAATTTATAACTAAAAAACTGTCGATGACAATTTCAGAAGTTACTGAAATGCTAAATAAAAAATCTGGTTTGTTGGGAATGAGTGAAATTTCTGCAGATATGCGTGATTTAATTCTTGCTAGCGCAAAAGGTAATGATAACGCTAAATTGGCTGTTAATAAATATGAGCAAACAGTAGCTGATAACATTGTGACTTTTGTTAATAGATTACCTTATGTTGATGCTATTATTTTTACAGCAGGAATTGGTGAAAACTCTCCTGAAAATCGTCAAGGAATAATTGACAAAATTAAGATTTTGAATGTTAATCTTGATCAAACGGCTAATAATGAAAAAAATGATAGTTTTAAACTTATTAGTGCCAACAGTTCAGCTATTCCAGTATATGTAATTAGAACTGACGAAGAAAGTATGATTTATCAAAACACATTGAGTTTTTTGAAATAAGAGCGCTAAAAAAGTTGCGATTAGGTCGCAACTTTTTATTTTGCATTTGCATAAGCTGATTTTAAGTAAAATAACAGCATTTGAATGTCTGCTGGATTAACTCCAGTAATTCTTGATGCCTGACCAATATTTAAGGGACGAACCCTAACTAGTTTTTGGCGAGCCTCTGTTGCTAAATTTTCTACTTTATTATAATCAATATCTTCTGGAATTTGCTTACGTTCTAATTTGACTAATTTTTCTACTTGTTGACGCTCTTTTTTTACGTATCCCTCAAAACGAATTTCGATTGTGATTGATTGCAACTGATTTACTTTTAAATTTTGTAGTGTTTTAACATATGGTACTAATTCGTTGATATCGACAGTTGGAATTTTAATAATTTCTAAGCCACTATAACCATGAGTCAAATTTGCCTGCCCTTTAGCTTTTAAATTAGCTGCTAATTCAGATTTGGGAGTGAAGCGAATTGCTTTCAATTCTTCAACAGCATTTTCCATTTCCCTAATATATTGTTTATACTCTATTCATTCTTGCTCATTAATTAAACCAATTTGATATCCATATTCTTTCAATCTTAGCTCGGCATTATCATTTCTTAACAATAAACGATGCTCTGCTCTAGATGTCAACAAACGATATGGTTCTCAAACTCCCTTGTTAATCAAATCGTCTACTAAAACTCCCAAATAAGCTTCATCACGTCTTAAAATTAAAGGCGGTTCATTATTTATTTTTCTAACTGCGTTAATTCCTGCTAACAAACCTTGCCCAGCTGCTTCTTCATAGCCACTTGTTCCATTAATTTGTCCAGCGGTAAATAAGTTCTTAGCTGCTTTTAGTTCCAAACTAGGTTTTAATTGCATTGGGTCCAAACAATCATATTCAATTGCATATGCTCATGATTTAACACGCATATTTTCAAAGCCTGGTAAAGACTTTAACATTTGCTCTTGGACTTCAATTGGCATTGAAGTTGAAAATCCCTGAATATATCAAACATCATCGCTTAGCGATTCTGGTTCAATAAAAATTTGGTGAGTTTCCTTATTTTTAAAGCGAACAATTTTGTCCTCAAAGCTTGGACAATATCTTGGTCCAATTGACTCAACTGTTCCCGAGTACATTGCTGATTTTTGCAAATTATCCTCAATAATCTTTTTAGTTTCAGTTGTAGTATGGATCAGGTAACATAGTTGTTGTTCTGCCAATGGAGTGAATTTAGTTGTTGAAAAACTAAAGGCTAGAGGAGCGTCTGAGCCAGGCTCTTTAATTGCATGACTCAAATCAACTGAATCTTGATAAACACGTGCAGGAGTTCCAGTTTTGAAACGCAAAAGTTTTAAACCTAATTCTTTTAAGGATTGACTAATACCTGTAGTTGTTCGCTCTTGATTTGGTCCCGATTCAAATCGTTCCACTCCCTTAAGAATTTCAGATTTTAGATACGTCCCTGTAGTCAAAATAACCGCCTTAGCGTGTAATTCTGCTCCATCTTCTAATCCAACACCATAGACCTCTTTTAAATCATTAAATAGCAGTTTTTGAACTGCGCTAGCAACTAACTCAAGATTTTTTTGTTCCTTAACTTTTCGTTGCATATATTTTGAATATTCAATTTTGTCAGATTGAACACGAAGTGCTCAAACTCCGGGCCCTCTTGATGAGTTTAAAAGTTTTGTTTGCAAAGCTGTAGCATCAGCTGCTTTTGCCATTTCTCCACCTAAAGCATCAATTTCTCTAACAACAATCCCTTTTGCCGGACCCCCAATACTTGGATTACAAGGCATGGCTGCGATTTTATCTTCATAAAGATTTATTAAAGCTGTTTTTTTGCCCATTCGTGCAGAAGCTAATGCAGCTTCTACTCCAGCATGTCCACCACCAACAACTAAAACATCATAGTTTTTATTTTTCATAATATAGTAATCTTCTTTCTGTAGATTTGTTATATCTTTGACATATAAACAATAAAGTTTAGTTATTAATTCTTTGACAATTATTAACTAATTTATATTATAGAATATTATTAGTAAATTTAAAAGGAGATTGAAATGAAACATGCATTACTAATTGTAGACTATCAGTATGATTTTGTTAGTCCAGATGGAAGTTTATATGTTCCTGAAGCAGAAACTAAGTTGCAACACATCACAAATTTAATTCATAAATTTAAACAGGAAAAGAATTTAATAATCGCTTCTCAAGATTGACATCCTGCAGATCATTATTCTTTTGCTCAATGAGGAAACCATTGTGAACAAAATAAAAAGGGTTCAAATTTAATGATTAATCAGGCTGACCTTGATCACGTAATATTAAAAGGTCAAAATAAAGATATTGAAAGTTATAGTGCTTTTTATGATGAAAGGAACAATTCAAACGGCTTAGATGAGCTACTTAAAAACTTAGGCGTAAGCGAATTAACAATTGTAGGTGTAGCTACCGATATTTGTGTTGCCAACACCGTTTCTAGTGCTATAAAATCAGGTTATAAAGTACACTTGGACCTTGAAGGTTGTGCTGGGTTTTCAAATGTTTTAACATTTTAAAAATAAATAAAAAAGTTGATGCCTTAAAGCATCAACTTTTTTATTTATTTAAGTCTTTGAAATAGAATTTTTTTATTACCCAGCCTATTGAATTTAATGTTTTTAAATGTTTGCAAATTTTCGAAACTAATCTCAATATTTTCTAATCCACATTGCTCAATCATATCAGAATAATTTGATACTAAAATTGGTTTTAATAAAAACGAAATAATTGCTATACAACGTTGTAAAGTCATAAGAACTGTTGCAAGCTCTTTGTTTTTTCCTTCTTTATCTAAATTTCAGGGTGTTGTTTCTTCAATATATTTATTACATGCGGCACTTAAATCAAGTACTGTTCTAATAGCAGCACTGATTTTATATTGGTCCATTAAACTTTGATATTGCTCAATTGTATTGTTAGCTAAATCAATCATTGTTTTATCAACATCATTAATATCACTTTCAATATATCCATTGAAATACTTTGTAATCATATTATTTGTTCGTGAAATTAAATTTCCAATGTTATTTGCTAAATGAGCATTAAAAGATTCTTTAAATAAATCCATTGTAAAATTTCCATCTTTTTCTGTTGGAAGTTCATAAGAAATATAAAAACGCAAGCTATCGGCTCCAAATTCATCAATAACAGCAATCGGGTCTATTACATTACCCAATGATTTTGACATTTTTGTACTATTACTCAAAATTCATCCATGACCCAATAAATGAGATGGTTGTCTTAAATTTAGAGCTTCTAAAATTATCGGTCAATAGATTGCATGGAATCGAATAATTTCTTTTCCTGCAAGTTGCAAAATCTCTGTTTCTGGATCAGCTCAAAATTTTTTAAACAAACTATCGTCTTCTTGTAAATATCCCAATGCAGTAATATAGTTTGATAACGCGTCTAACCAAACATATACTACATGTTTAGGATCTTCATTAATCGGAATTCCTCACTTAAATGATATTCTAGTAACTGAAAGATCCTTTAATCCAGGTTCAACAAAATTTTTTAACATTTCAGTACGACGATAATCAGGAATCAAAAAATTGCTTTCCAAAACAGTTTCAATAAAAGATTGAAACTGAGATATCTTTAAAAAGTAAGTATCTTCTTTTATGAGTTCAGGTTTGTTATTTGATATTTTACAATTTCCATTATCATCGATTTGATCAGGATTCAAAAACTCTTCGCAAGATATACAATATAATCCTTCATAAGCACCTTTATAAATAAGTTCTTTTTTAACTAACAGCGAAAAGATTTTTTTAACCGTTTGTTCATGATATTCATCAGTTGTTCTAATAAATTTAGAGTAATCAATATTTAATTTATTTCATAAATTTTTAAAGTTTTCTATTTTATCTTCTAAATAAATCATTGGTTCCAAACCGGCTTCTTTTGCTTTAGTTTCAATTTTTTGTCCATGTTCATCTGATCCAGTTAAGAAAAATGTTTCAAATCCTTGCATATCCTTGTAACGCTTTAAAACATCAGCCAATGTTGTTGTATAGGCGTGGCCTAAATGTAAATTACCACTTGGATAATAAATTGGTGTTGTTACATAAAATTTTTTGGGCATATATGATACCTCTTTCTACAATAAAAATATTTTATCATTTTAAAATAAAAAAAGACCTAAGTCCTTTTATGTAGCAACAACTTTCTTGAATCATTCTAAGAAAACCTGATCTACAACTCCAGTAGACTGCAATATTGCTCAAAGTGATAGAGCAATCACTAGCAAAATGACAATTGCAGTCAACCCCAAAAGAACAGTTTTTACTAACGGAACTTTTCTAAAACTAAATAAAAACAAAACAACTATTCCGAAAAGTAATCCGCAAATTCCGACTATAAGCAATGTTTTTTCTCCGTAACTCATATTTATCCTCCTAAGTTAAATTATATTTTGTAAGTTTATGCAGGAAATGTTTTTCTAAAAAAGTAATTGAAAAACAAAAAAAAGTAGCGAAACCATCTTTTTTGTTTTTATTTGTACAAAAGATTATATTTACTCATTATTTTATTAAAATCTTGATCATCATTTCATTCAGATAAAAAATTTAAACTTTTAGCAATGCTTAATGTTATCTCTTCTAATTCCGCATCGGTAAATTTTGACAATACTCAATCAACAATTTTTCAACCGGGCTCAGGACTTCCAACTCCAATTCGAAAACGTTTAAAATCTTCGCCACTTAAATATTGAATAATCGATTTGATTCCATTGTGACCTGCAGCAGAACCTTGAATTTTGAATTGATTTTTTGTTATTGGAAAGTCTTTTTCATCGTGCATAATAATTACATCGTTTTTAGAAATTTTGTAATATTCTATCAATTCTCTTACTGCTATTCCGGATTTATTCATATAAGTCTGTGGCTTAACAAATAAAACTTTTTCTCCTTTGATATTAGAAAAAAACACTTCAGCATGGTGTTCGTTTTTTTGAACTGAAAAACCATATTTTTCTAAAAATAAGTCAATTGCAATTCAACCAATATTGTGACGAGTTTTTGAATATTCCTTACCCGGATTGCCTAATCCAACAACCATTTTCATAATTAGTTATTTCTCACGTATTCTTCAGTTTTGTCTAAAATTGCTTGTTTTTTTTGATTATAAACATTTGTTAGTGATTCATGATTTACTGAAGCTTGAATCATATCTGCAATTAAGTGCGCAACTGAAATAATTTTTAAACCTTTAAACTTACGGTCTTCAGGAATGTTAATTGTGTTCGTAACCACAACTTGATCAACATAACCAGCAGAAATTGCTTCTTCCATACGACTTTTTGCAATACCATTAAATAATCCATGGCAAGCAAAAATATAAACTTTCTTGGCACCATTTTCCTTTAATGCTTTAGCAGCATTGATAATTGTTCCACCAGTATCAATCATGTCATCGACAATGAAACATATTTTCCCATCAATATCTCCCAAAACAAATTCAACCTCTGCTTTATTTGGTTCAGGGCGACGTTTTGCAATAACAGCAATACCATTTGTCATTGCTCCTGTGTATGAGTCAACTTTGTGAACACGAGTCAACCCTCCATGATCGGGAGAAACCAAAATACACTCATTTCTGTCAAATTTGCTCGCAATAATTGTATCAATAATTTCATTTGCCAAAATTTGCGATGTCTGAAAATTGTCCATCGGAATATCAAAAAAGCCCATTGACTGTTGTGAATGAATATCTACTGTAATTACTCTATCAGCACCTGCTTTAGTCAGCAAATCTGCTACTAATTTTGCAGTAATTGGCTGACGTCCTTTTGCTTTACGATCTTGTCTTGCATAGCCAAAATATGGAATTACAACATTAATTTTTTCAGCGCTACCACGCTTAAAGGCATCAATTGCAATTAAAAGTTCCATGATGTTATCATTAACTGGCGTTGATGTAGACTGAATAACATAAATTTCTTTCCCACGGACTGAATCTAGCGCTTCTACAAGCATTTCCCCGTCTGCAAATGTTACAGTCTGAATTCTTTGTTGTGTAATACCTAATGCATTACAAACCTCGTTTGTTAAACGTTGATTTGAACTTAACCCAAAAATACTTATTTCATTTTTATTGTTCATTTTAAACCCCTTTGAATAAATAATATCATTAAACTTTTTATACTTTATATAAAAAAAACCATAAAGATGTTTCTAAATACAAACCTTTATAGAAATATTTTTTTGTGCTAAATAAAAACTATGTTTTTAAGCATTAAGTGCATTTTTTTGTCTTTCAGTTTCAATTTTGTTAATTTTATCAATATACTTTTTAAAATGAATCGCGCTTGTCGGATCAGCTGTTTCTAGAAAAACTGTTTTTCATCATGAAACTTTGATTTTAATATAAATTCGCGACTTCAATTTTAAGTCTTGCTTTAAGTTTATATATTTAAAATTGCTAAAATCAAAATTACGATTAGATAATCTTCGCTCTCCGGTTGAACTAGCCATATATATATTATTTTCTGTTGCAATTAACAAAAAATATTTTGGTGACAAAGATGAGGCAAAGGATTTTGCCATTAATGCAGTTTTACATTTCTCATCTTCAGGAATCAATCTTGATGCTAATTCTCAGTAACGCTTAATTGACAACGGTGACAAAGTATCGTTACTTCATTTTGCAATTCTTAGCTCAGTTATAACTCGTTTTGATTTTTTATACTTTATATCTTGTGTCATAGGCTTCCTTTGTAAATAACTTTTATCAAATATTATTTTACTCCTTGATTTTGTAAATACAAAGCATAAGACGCTTTAATATCTTCGCTATCTTCTCTTGTTACTAATTTTCCATTAATTTTTGTTCGTTTATAAAATACATATAGCAATGGTGCAATTAATATAGCAACTATTAAATCAGTTAGTCCCGAAAAAAAGAAAAACCAAAAAGCATTATTCGTTGATTTTGAAACTGCGAACCCAATTCCGATCATTGGTAATAAGATAGTCATAGTTCTTAGTGATGTACATCAGGTAGCAACTTTACTACGTTTTGTTCCTTGAAATAATCCTAAAGATATATATGTTAGGCATGCTAATGGATATGTCATGAAATTCACAAATTGATATCAGTAGAATGTGGTCCCATAACCAACATGCTCTGATGGAAAAGCAAACATTGTTAACATTCATGGTCCTGCAACAATAATTAGCACGAAGATAAACATAAATCATCCAAACATTAGTCATGATGATTTTCTTAAAATATCCAAAATACGCTTATTATTTCCTGCTCCATAGTTGAAAGCAATAATAGTTCTAACTCCTTGATTTAAACCAATTACTGCTGATAAAATAAATTCATTTCATGGAGTCATCGAAGAAATTAATTGCTGGACTATTGAAGTCCCTCCACTGTCTTCAATGCTTGGATATCCATTTGGAATCGGAAGTTGAACAACTAATGATGTTGCTACATATGCATTTATGAAAACAGCAAAATAAATTACAAAATTGGGAACTCCCGCTTTAATAGTTTCGGTAAAGTTTTTGGGATTTAGTATATATAAGTCCCTAAAACTAAAATTGGAGTAAGTTATTTTTGAAAAAAATATCACAATTAAACAATAAACTAGTTGATAAAAATAAGCCATTACTGTTCCTAATTGTGCTCCAGTTAATTCTCAACCCAAAATATCCATTGAAAAAATTGATACTACGCATTTAACTCCCAATGAGCTAATTGTCATAATCATAATATGAACCATTTTGCCCTCACTGCGAACCATATTCATACAGAAATTAGCCATAAATAAGACTCAAATTCCATAAATTAATGGTTCAACATCTCTTCAAGCCAACTCTTCAATTATTAAATTTTTGTGATTACCCATTTGTGAACTAATTAAGACCTGGCCTCAAGGGCGAAATGATAGTGAAAAAAGTAGCGCTCCTACAAATAGAGAAACCAAAAAACTATATGTTAATCCATTTCCTGAAATTTTTCCAAGTTCTCGTTTATTTCCTCGACCAAATTCAATCGCAAAAACCATTCCAGCACCAATTGCCATAATTTGATTAAACGAATAAGCTAAATTATATGTCTGTGCTGTATATTGAGTTGTAATATTAATGTACTTTTTCATCAATTCTTCATTAATTGTTAAACTTGAAATTTCTTTAAGTTGCTCAAAAGCTAAATAAGGGTCCTGAGGATCATAACTTTTGATAATGTTTAGTACTTTGCTGTAATCACCAGAATTCAAGGGACCAAATAGTTTATTGACAGCTTGCTCGTGAGTATTAGTTTGCAAAAAATCTGCCAAAATACTATGATTTCCTTGTCCATCACCAATTATCATTAGTTCAATATACTTCCAATTTTTAATTGCATGTGGAGTTGCAAATTGTAATGCCAATGATTTATCCAAAATATTATACAAGCCCTGAACAAGCATTAAAATTACGGTTGGCAAACAAAAAAAGATGATTGTTTTTCAAACACTTGAATAACGAAGCATTACTTCACGTTTAGTCATTGGCTCTATTAATTTTTCTTGTTGTTCTTCTAAGGATTGATTAGGTAAATTTGTATGAGAAATAATTTTTGTAGAAGGTCTTTTAACTTCAAACAGTCAATTTCAAAATTTATTATTTACATTCATACTTTTGTGCTCCTAAACTTTATTATTTACATTCATACTTTTGTGCTTCTAAACTTTATTATTTTATTATATAACTTTTGAATATTTAAAAGAAAAATATATAATTAATATTATGAAAAAAAATTATTCTTAAAAAGAAATATATTTTAGAAAGGAACCCAATTATGAGTATTGTTTTAATTGAAGGATTAACGCACCAAAACGGTGGAAAAAAATTATACCAGGATTCAACAATGCGCATTAATAAAGGTGAGCACATTGCCTTATTAGGAGCAAACGGAACTGGGAAAACAACATTATTAAATATTATCGCCGGAAAAAATATTCCTGATCATGGAACTATAGAGTTACACCCTCGCTCAAAAATGGGTTACCTTGATCAACACCAAGATGTGGATATGACAATTATTGTTGAAGATTATTTAAAGGACACTTATAAAGAACTTTACGAAATCGAAGCTAAAATTCATAAAATATATGAAAATATGGCGATCGAGTATAACGAAGAAGATCTTGTTAAAGCTTTGGCAATGCAAGAAGATTTGAGTTTACGGGGTTTTGATACTATTGAAAAGGAAATTGGAAATTTGGTTGCTGGTTTAGGAATTAACGCTGATAACCTTAAAAAGCAACTAGGACAATTATCTGGTGGTCAAAGGGGAAAAGTCTTGTTGGCAAAATTGCTTTTGAAACAAGATGATTTTATTTTACTAGATGAACCAACAAACTTTTTGGACATTGAACAAGTGGAATGATTGGCAAAATTTTTGCAGCAATATGAAAATGCTTTTTTACTAGTTTCTCACGATGAGGACTTTATTAATAAAACTGTTGATGTAATTTATGCGATCGAGAACTTAGAAATTAACCGATATGTCGGAAATTATGAGAAGTATGTAGAGCTTTCTGCACAACGTGCAGATCAATATGACCGAGCACGTGAGTCGCAGCAACAACAAATAGCAAAATTGAAAGAATACGTCGCAAAAAATGCTGCTCGAGCATCAACGGCTCGAAGCGCCCAGTCGCGTCAAAAACAACTTAATAAAATGGACGTATTAGATGAACGACGTAAACTAGCAAAGCCGAAAATGTCATTTAAATATAAACGTCCAAATTCAGCAGTAATTGTTAAAGCCGAAAGTTTGGAAATTGGTTATGGTTTTGCTTTAACTGAACCACTAACTTTTGAGCTTCGTGAAGGTCAAAAATGTATTGTCAAAGGTTATAATGGAATCGGTAAAACAACTTTTTTAAAAACTGTGGCTGGTGAAATACCCAAAGTTGGCGGAAATGTAATGGTTGGAAATGGAGTTGAAACTGCATTTTTTCATCAAGTTGAAGAAAATAATGAAATGACGCCAATTGCTTATTTAATGAGTCTCTACCCTCAAATGTTGGAAGGCGAAGTTCGCGCCACAATTGGTAAATTTGGAGTCAAATCAGAATTAATGATGAATCCTATGAAACTACTATCTGGAGGAGAGCAAACTAAAGTTAGGTTAGCTGCTTTAAGTTTGGTACCAGCAAGTTTGCTAATTTTGGATGAGCCAACAAATCACATTGATGTGTTAGCAAAAGACGCTTTGCTTGAAGCAATTCAAGCCTTTGAGGGTACAGTTCTAATAACAACTCACGATATTAACTTTGAAACAAATTGAGCAGATAAAGTATTAAATTTTGAAGATTTAGTTCAATAAATACTCAAAAAAATAAATGTTTGAAAACAAGAAATTTTCTCTTTTCGAGAATATTTCTTGTTTTTTTTTTTTTTTTGTTCTAAAATTCTTTTGCCGTCTTTTAAATGAAAGACATGTTTATAAAAAATAAAAATGGTAAAAACAAAGGAGAACCATGAAATTATATTTATCTTTATTAGCAGCAGTAACAGCCGGTCAATTGCCAGCTGAATTTTTAGCATCCAACAATATTTCAAACGTTGTTAAAGATGACACCAATGAAATTACTGAGTATGAAGCAATCAACAGAGCAAACATTGCTTATGGTACAAAAATTAAGCAATCAATATTTGACGAAAACAGTGGAACAACGTATTGATCAGGAACTTTAGGGACCCGCCAAGCTCTAGTCTCATCTAAAATGAAATCAGATTTTTCTGGATCAACAATGAGAAAGGCAATCGACTCTAGAACTAACACCTTAGGATGAGCGGGTAACAGTTTACGAGAAAAGAAAAAAGGTATTAATATGGAAGGCCAAACTATTTTTTATGGTAACGATTTTAATACTTATTATTTCAGTGAACATGGTATCACTAGATTTCACTGAGATGATGATGCAAATACTGACGGATTAATTGGAAGTCTTGGTGGACTTTTGGGAGGAATTGTTGGTGGCCTTGGTCTTGTATTATCAGGTTTGGGTAGCGCTTTAACTCCTGCTAAACCAAAACCAGTTGAATATAGTGGGCAAGAAGTTATCTTGTATAGAGCAAATCAAGAAAAAATTACTGATGCAATTTATTCAATAAATAATAAATCACTTTATTACGTAACAGAGAATTCAGTTGAAAATGTTTGAAGAATAAACAAAAGCGACGAAAATGGTAGCAAAAATGAAGTAATTGCTGAAGGTGTCATTAATAAAGCCGCTAACGGTAAAAGCTTGTCACCAAAATTGGCAACTGACAATAACTCAACTTCAAAAAACATTTTTTATACAATTTCAGGTAATATTTTTCGAGTTATCGACAAAGATGATATCGAAAAAATAGGTGCAATTCCTAACTCTGATCATGTATATAAATTTGTTAGTGAAAAAGACGGATTTTGAGTTGGAACTTCTTCGCTTTTTAACGGCGAAAATAATCCAGCTGAGCCCAAAACCTTTTTCTTGAACAATCTTGATAAAACAGTTATTGAAATTAAGGGAAATGGAAGAGATTCATGGCTAAGGGATATTATTTGAATTAACGATACAACTAAATATACTGTTTTTAACCATTGAGCAGAAATAAAATCAAACTTTAGTACTCAATCGAAATACACTTACGTTCAAAAAAATGCCTCAGATGTTGTTGTTCATAATTTAGAGGGTTATAGTGGAATGTTCGATTACGGTTTGATGTTTCAGTCAGACGAATCATTTGGAACAAAAAATCGTGAACGTGGAATGGTACAACGTGTTGTGAGTGACAAATTTCAAGAAGTATTGCGTTTTACAAATCTTGGGCATGAGCCTGGGGACGTTGATTATACAATTGATGAAAACGGGCGTATAAATGTATACCAAGTAGGTAATAATAATGCAGCTTTAATAATTAGTCCGAATTCTTACATTACAAAAGTTCAACTATTGAAATCTGGAACTGAAGAAGAAATTCAGGGAGTTAAACTTGATAAGAATAAGGGATGAGTTGTTCCAATTCCTAAAGAATCAGAAACGAACGGATATGACTTATATATACAATTTTTTGATTCTGAAAATGCTGGTTTTACGAGTGTAGGAAAAATTACGATTGCAAATATTGTACAAACGCGAATTGACATATCTGAAAGGAAATATTGAATTGACCAAGATTTAAGTTTAACTAATTCTTTAAGCGACGAGGAAATATTGGCAGTATTAAAAAATAAAGTAGGACAAAATTTAGCTATTGAAAAAGACATTAAGATAACTAGAGAGAAAAATGCTAATTATGGGGTTTCTGGTGAGATACTTATTCAGGCAATTGATACTTCTAAATTAGTTCAGGGAAAACAAAACTTAACTATTCCACCATTAAAATATGATTTAGCAAATTTGAACCTTGGCAAAATTGCTGAAATATTGAAGGAAAAAAGTGAAACAGAGATTAAAAAAAATGTAACGGAAAAAATTCAAAAAGAAACCAATTATCAAGGGTCAATTAATGACCAATATGAGGTCGAATCTTTACTGCAACCAATGGAAAAAACCAATGGATCATTTACTATAAAGGCGATAGAAGATTCTAATTTATTAGTTGGTTCACAAAAAGTAATTTTACCAGCGCTTAATGCAATTGATCTTTCAACGCTGGAATATGAAGTTGACAAAATCACTAACGAAAGTAGCGAAGATGATATCCTTTTTGTTATTAACAATGCAATTAAAAAACAATATCCCGATGCTCAGGAAATCAAATCTGAAGAGTTTAAGGAAAATATTGAAATTGTAAGAGTATTGCCAAAATATGGTTCAAAAGGAAGCATTTCGATTATTGCCAAACCTGAATCCACAATTGTTAAGTATGACTATGAATTTAAGACTGAATGACTTAAATTTAACTTGGCATTATTGGATGAAACTATAAGCTCTAATGCTGCGACTAAAGAAAATTTCTTAGAAAAAATTCATGGTATTATTGGCTTAGAAATGGTAACTCTTGACGAGTTTAATTTTACGTTAACCAAGGCAAGTACCGCATCTGAAGGATCAATAACTATTGAAGCCAATAATGACACAAATCCAAATCACCTATTTGGACGAAAGACAATTGTAATTCAAAAAGTTTACGATTTAAGTGACAGAGACTTATTTAAGGATGCTAAGTTTTTTAATGAAACAACTGAGGATGACGTTTTAGAATACTTAACTGAAGTTAAGAATTGAACAAATATTGTTTCTTCAGATTTGGAAATTGAAATTCAAGAAAAATCAACAATCGAAAAACGAGGAAAAATCATTATCAGAGCTAAAAATGAAAGCGCTCGTGTTAGCGGTGCGGCTGAGCAAATCGATTTGTATTTGGAAAGAGAAGAACTAGGAAATGTTATTAATGAATTTGACCGTGATCTGGGAAACTTTGATAAGACTCAATATGACCAAGAAACCACTCTTGAAGAATTTGAAAAGGATATGTTATCAAGACTTAAGAAAAAAATGCCAAAGTTTGAGATTGAAGATATTACTATAAAACTGTTGAGTGACAACTCTGCAATCATTATTGCTAATAAAGACTCAGAATTATATAAAAGTCACGTAAATATATCGTTTACTATAAAATCTGAAATTGCTAAGGTAATTATTGGAGATAGTCTTGACTTAGGAATATTAGAGCAAGAGCCAACAGATGAAGACGTTCAAGAATTTTTGAAAAATTATGGATATACTTTTGACTGAGAAACATTTGAAATTAATATTAATAGCGATACCAAAAAGATTTTGGTTTCTGCAAAAAATGAAAACACTTTATATACAGGAAGCGTCGAATTAGTTTACGTTGTTTCAAAAAATTTAAAAGATGTTATTACGAAAACTCATTTTGAATTAAGTGGTAAGCCAAGTGTTGAAGCTTACTTAAAAGTCTTAAAGCAAAATAACCCTGAACTTGATATTGACTCAATTTCAATTAGCGAAATCACTAAACAAAGTTCTGAAAAAAATGAGCCATATAAGTATTCTGCGATTGTTAGATCAACAAATCAAAGTGTTTATCGTGGAATTCAAAAAGTCACATTTACATCAGATATGAAGATTGAAAAAGGTATAAGAAATAGCAATAATAAGGTTAGTTTGGGGCTCCTATGAGGAATAGCAGCTATTAATATATTGGGAATAATTGCTGCCACTTTATTTGTAAGAAAACAAAAAAAAGATAAGGAAGAAAAGTAATATGAAGTTAAATTTTAGCAAGAATTATAGATGATGAATGATTTTTGTATTATTTTTTTTAATAATAACTTTGACAATTGTTTTTAAAATAATTAATCACCTGTATTTTGGAAATCCTGAGTCAATAAATTTATTTGGTGATGCGTTTCCAAATGTCCTAAGGGAAAACTGGTTTAATTCTCAAAGCGGGGCTATCAGCTATTTAACGGGACCAATTGGTTTTAAGTCATTTACACAGTTTGATCTAAATTATAATGGTCTTTTTATTGAACCTGTTTTTTGAGATCTGCTGATTAATTGATTTTTTATTATAGCTCTTGTTGCTTGATTTGCTTTCTTTACTAAGATTATTTTTTTTACAAAAGATGAAGCAAAAGAAGAGCTTGAAAATCAAAAAGCTCAAGGTGCTAATATTGAAATTAATTATATCTTTAATGAAAACAAGACTTCTAAAATTGAAAAAAACAATGTGCTTAAATTAAACGCAACTGAAGTATTTGAAGACACTGAAAAAATAACTAAATACAAAAATGAAACAATTTTTGAAAATAAGGTTGTAAACAAAAAGCATTATCAACGAGTTTCTACAAAATATATTTTAAATCAGCTATATGATACTTTTCCTAATGAAACCAAAAAGACAGTAAACTTAGTATTTGAAAAAACTTTTAAAATTTTTGAAAAAAAATTACTAAATGGTGAAGAAATAACTATTTCAAACTTTGGAAGATTAAATTTTGTAAGAACTGATCCTTGTGAAAAAGTTAATCCTTTAACTGGAGAACCAATTTTTGTGCCTGCAAAAAATACTGTCAAATTCAAAACATCAAAGCAACTTCGTAAAAAGATGACTGATGCTAGTTGAACTGGTAAGTATAAAGTTAAAAGAAAAGTTGAAAAAACTATTGTAATTGAATACAACGATTAAAATTTGACTTTAATTAAAAAAAATGGGGGACCAAAATTGGTCCCCCATTTTTTTTTTTTTTTTGAACCAAAGGCAAGAAAAAAATTGACTGCATCTTTAAAAAAATTAATTATTAAGGTGTAAAAAGAATTGATTAAAGGAAAGTATTACACAATATGAAACCAAAAATTTCAAAACTTGATTTTGAGTCGACATATGACAAAATATGCGATTTTATAAATATCACCCCAACTATTCACGCTGTTAATTTAAGCAATATTACTGAAAATGATGTATATGTGAAATTAGAAAACTTGCAAAAAGCGGGTTCTTTTAAACTTCGTGGAGCTTTAGCAAAAATTCTTTCAATTGATGAAAAAGTTTTGGCAAAGGGAATTGTTGCTGCTTCTGCTGGAAATCATTCTCAGGGAGTAGCCTACGCTGCTAAAATGCTTGGGATTGAAAAAATGACAACTATCGTAATGCCTGAAAATGCACCAAATGCTAAGATAAAAGGTACAAAAAAATATGGAGTGGAAGTTATTTTGCATGGAAAGTTTTTTGATGATGCAAATAATAAAGCTATAGAGATAGCAAACGAAACTGGAAAAGCCCTAGTTCATGCTTTCAATGATTTGGACATAATTAAAGGTCAAGGAACAATCGGAATTGAAATTTTAGAAGCTGTTAAAGATTTGGAATACATTTTCATTCCCGTTGGTGGTGGTGGCCTTTGTTCTGGAATCGGACAGTATGTTAAATTAGTTAATCCAAACTGTAAAATTATTGCTGTTGAAAGTGCAAACGTTCCTTCTTATTTTGAAGCTCGCAACTTGAAGCAACCAATTTTGATAAAAGGCAAAACCTCAATTGCTGATGGAATTGCTGTAAAAGAAACAGGAAATTTAACTTTTGAAATTCTTCAAGATGTAGTTGATGACGTTGTATTAGTTTCTGAAGAAGAAATTGCTCAAGCTATTTTACTTCTTTTTGAGCATTGCAGAATTGTTGCAGAAGGAGCGGGAGCTACTGCTATTGCCGCAGTTTTGTTTAACAAATTAGCGTTAAAGAATAAAAAAATAATGTGCGTCTTGTCGGGCGGAAACATAGATGTCACTTCATTTTTAAATATTACTAATCGTGCTTTAATTGATTTACATCGTCGTGTTGTTTTGCAAATTAAAGCAGCTATTGATAAAAATAATTTGGCAAATATAACAACTATCATTTCTCATAACAAAGTTCAAATTCATTCAATATTTCAATCGCAACAAGAAAATTATTTAAAAATAAATGAAGAAACATATCATGTATGTGTTGATATAAACGACCCTCAAGAATTGATAAGTATTATAAATCAAATTAAAGAGAAGGGATTTGTTTTAAATAATGAAAGTTATTTAAAAGCAATTTTATAAAATATGAAAATGTTCAATACAAAAAATGCCCCTCAAGCTGTTGGGCCTTATTCACAAGCTATTATTTTAGATGACAAAAAAATATTTGTTTCAGGGCAGTTGGGTTTTGATATGAAAACTATGATTCTACCCGAACATGTTGAGCAACAAACATTAAATATCTTAGAAAATATTAATAGCATTTTAAATGACGCTGGTTATACTAAGCGCGATATTTTTAAAACAACAATTATGTTAAAAAATATTGGCGACTTCATAATTGTCAATGAAATATACGCTAACTTTTTTGAGGACCACAAACCGGCACGTAGTTGTTTTGAAGTAAGTAATTTACCTAAAGAAGCATTAATTGAAATAGAAGTAATCGCACAATATTAAGGTTAAGGAGAATA
This sequence comes from Mesoplasma syrphidae, assembly GCF_002843565.1. Taxonomy (NCBI): domain Bacteria; kingdom Bacillati; phylum Mycoplasmatota; class Mollicutes; order Entomoplasmatales; family Entomoplasmataceae; genus Mesoplasma; species Mesoplasma syrphidae. The sequence continues at coordinate 49,690 of NZ_CP025257.1, read as the reverse complement.
TATGATTATTGGAATACCTAAAGAAATTAAAAATAACGAAAATAGAGTTGGAATTGTTCCTGCCGGAGTTCGTACATTAGTTGAAAATGGCCATACTGTTTTTGTTCAAACAGAAGCAGGATTAGGATCTGGAATTACAGATAGCGAGTATGCCGAAGCTGGAGCAGAAATTGTTTCCATTTCTAAAGTATGAGATGCAAATATGATAATTAAAGTTAAGGAGCCTTTAGAAGAAGAATTTAAGTATATTAAAAAGGACCAAATAATATTTACTTACTTGCATTTAGCTGCTAATAAAAAGTTAACTGATTTTTTAAAAAAATCAGGAGCGATTGGAGTTGCTTACGAAACAATGGTTGGAACAAAAAATGACTTGCCATTACTAACTCCAATGTCAGAAGTGGCAGGTCGCATGTCAGTTCAAATTGGAGCTCACTTTCTAGAAAAAAATAATGGGGGTAGTGGAGTTCTTTTGGGTGGAATATCTGGAGTACTACCTGGAAGGGTAACGATTATTGGAGGAGGTATAGTTGGGTACAATGCCGCAAAAACAGCTGTTGGATTAGGCGCCGAAGTAACTCTTTTAGACATTAATCCAAATCGCCTACGAGAACTTGACAACATTTTTAATGGCCGTGTGAGATTGCTAATTTCTAACTCAACAAACATTTCAGAAGCAGTAGCTCAGGCAGATCTAGTGGTTGGAGCCGTTTTAATTCCCGGAGATGTTGCCCCAAAAATTGTTAAAGAAGAATACATTAAAAAAATGAAACCTGGATCGGTAGTAATTGACATCCCCATCGATCAGGGAGGAATTTTTGAAACATCTGAAAAAATTACAAGTCACGAAAGTCCTATCTTTGTAAAACATGGTGTCATTCACTATACTGTTCCTAATATGCCAGGTGCAGTTGCAAAAACAGCGACCTTCGCTTTGACAAATTCTACTATTCCTTATGCATTAGAAATTGCTAATAGAGGAATAGTTGCAGCAGCATTAGAGAATAAAACTATTAAGACTGGAATCAATATTTTTAAAAATAATATAACTTTGGAAGTGGTTGCTAAAGCGTTTAAAGAAGAGTTTATAGATTTTGTTGATCTTATTTAATAGTTATAGAAAGGAATAATGGAATATGCTAAAAAACGCAAAAAAAGTAAATAAAGCATATGAATTTATGACTCTTATTACCATGGTAATGGGAATGATGATTGGATCAGGAATATACATTAAAAATCATTCTGGCATTGGTGGAATATTAGGAAATGCCGGAAACAATCCATGAATTGCAATTATGATGTGATCGATATTTGGTGTCATCGCCACAATGATTATATTAGTTTTTATTGAAATCGCATCGTCTACAAAAAACAAGGGCCATTCAACTTTACAAAACTGAGGATCAAAATTTTTGGGACGAAAAACTGGTTCATTCTTTTCTCTCTTTTTTGTGATATTTTTCACTCCTGTATTAACTTGTGTTGGAGCTTTCTTATCAGTAAAAGTTGTTTTTGATGGAATCGATGCACTTTACGGTAAAGAATGAGCCGGAGAATCTTTACGTTTAACATTAAGGACTCTTTTTACTTTAGCAGTATTGCTAGGGTTTATGATTATGAACATTTTTACAACAAAACCAGGTGTAATAGTTCAAACAGTCACTGCCTTACTAAAATTTGTTCCTTTAATTTTAGTAATTATTGGTGGTATCATTCTTCGTTCACAAGGAAATGAGAATGCTTTTACTAACTCAAGCGGGAAGTGGGAAATAAGTCATATAATTTTAACAGTCACTCCCATTATGTTTTCATTTATGGGCTTTATTGAATCTGCTAGTTTGCAAAAAGACATTAAAAATAAGGAAGTCGTTGCGCCCGCATTATTTTTTGGAGTCATCGGAGTTTCACTATTTTATGTATTAATTTCAATTGCTATCTTTTTCGGAAGCAAAGATGGCAACGTGTTTACATTATTTGACAATCTATTTCAAAAAACTCCAGGATGAGCAATGTTTTTCAAAGTTATTGTCGCTATAACAGCCACAAGCGTTGTTAATGGATATGCTATAACTGGAACAAAAGGAATTCTTTCTAGTTTTGAAGATGGCTTATTTTATGCTAAGCAAGGTTTCAAAGTTTCATTAATTAAAGCTGGAGTTATTCAATCATTAGTTACTGTGTTTCATGCCATAATTTATATTATTTTGGGTTGAATTTTTTACAAAGATATTATTAAAGTTGTTGATTTAATATCTAATAGCGTAGCAATTGCAACGTTTACCATATATCTACTACTTATTTTTGGAGTGATTAAAAATCGCATTACAAAGAAAATAGAAGTTGATAAAATGAAATATTTATTTGGTATTGCTCTGTTACCTTCAATTGCTCTTTCATTATCTCTTGCATATATTTATTACGACTTATTTTCAAAAGTTGTTGATTCCAAAACAATGATAGAGCCAACAATTTTTATAGTAACTATGATTATATTAGTAGGACTATTTTTATATAATGAATCTAAAATTAAGCAATTTGGTACATTAAACCTCCCTGTTATTAATCAATTAATTGCAAAATAAATAAAAAAAGTTAGAGATTACTCTAACTTTTTATTCCTCAAATAAATAACTAAATTCTGATTCTTTCATAATTTTTTCTTTCTCAAAGATTGCTTGCTTATGCATAAACTCATCAAAATTATAATGTTCCTGATTTTTAGAATTATAAATTTCATAATAATGAATTTCATCAATGTCTTCAAAAGCAGTAGTAATCAAATCTTCGTAAAACTTGAGTTGCAAAATTTCTTTTTGTTTATTTAGTCGAGCAGTAGTTTTAAAATCAACCAAATGTCATTTATCATTTTGATCCAAATAAAGTAAGTCAAATGTTCCATTATAACGTCCATTTGAAAGTGAAACTTCACTATAAATTTCTTTAGGTAATACATTTGATAAATTTTCTTTAATTCATAAATATTCTCTTGTATGTGTTTGAATTGGTCAACCATTGTATTTATGGTCGCAAGTGCCTTCATTATTATTTTTTATGTATTCACTCAATCGATTATGAACACAAATTCCTTTTTCAATTCCAGCTTTTAAAGCCTTAATTGGAATATCTTTAACATTAAAAGGATAAACAACTTCAATTAATTTTGTAATGCTTGGACCCTGAATAATTTCATTAGTTGCTGTTCAATAATATTCATGTGTTGCTTCATTAAGTTTTACAAGTGGATTTGCGTAATACTCTTTAATTTTCATCTTTACCTCATCATTTAAATTTTATCTTAAAAGGCTAAAAAACTATAAAAAAACGTCAAATATGACGTTTTATTTTTATTATTCCGAAACTTCTGTTTCTCCACTAATAATTGCCACTAATTGAGCTACTTGTTTTTCTAAAGCTTCAATTCTTTCTCCAAAACTTGGTCCTTCTCTTCTTGGGCCACGGTCTCCACCAAAGCTTCTACCACCACGGTTTCCGCCACGATCTCCGCCAAAGCTTCTTCCACCGCCACGATTTCCACCGCGATCTCCACCATAGCTTCTATTTCCACGGTCTCCACCGTAAGTTCTGCCACCACGGTCTCCACCAAAGTTTCTTCCACCGCGGTCTCCGCCGCGATCTCTATCTGATCCACGATCTCTATCTGATCCACGATCTCCGCCGTAATTTCTTTCACCGCGATCTCTATCGCCATTACGGTCTCTATCTCTTCTATCTTCACGATCACGTGAAAATCCTCTATCAGAATTTCTATCTGATGAATTTCTATCTCTTTTTTCCATTTTTCCTTTACGATCTCTTACGTCCAGCTTTTGGTACGGGATCTCTCTTTTTCAAGACCTTACAACATAATAACTCTTGGCAACTTATTCACGTTTTAGTATCTCTTATGTAATTGTATATGGTTATTTATAAAAGTGTTTATTTATTTTTATTATGACTTAAATAATCTTTATCCAAATTAGTGATTTTGATTTAACCTATTTACAATATATTTCAAAGTTTTACACATTGACGGAACAGTTATTAAAAATAAAACATAATCGACAGTCGTATTAATAGCATTTAGTGCTAATGAATAAATTCAAATACTATAATTTTCTCAAACATAGGCTCCATAAAACAAGACACCAGCAATAACTCTAAATAGATATATTAAAATAGTTGGAACAGTTACAAAAATAAATCAACTTGTAAAATCTAATATTTTTGAAGTGGTTTTAACTGGTCTCAAAAAGCAACAACCAGAAATAGCCATAATTGGTAAGAAGTAGTCAAACATAAATGCTCCTGGCATTCCAGCATCTAAATTACCTGGCATAAATCAAGAGATTACTCCACAAATCATACAAACTAAACTTGTTTTAAAAAAATCTGAACTATAAGCCATAAAAAATAATGGTAAAAATTTTAATGACAATGATGTATACGCTGGCAATTGTACAAATCCCATAAGATAATCCAAAATTATAAACATTGCAACAATCATTCCCATAAAGGTAATATCAATTACTTTAAACTTTTGAATTCTTATTTTTTTTCATCTTCAATTAATGTTCAAACTATTTCAAATAATAGAAACAAAATTTAAAGTTATGAATGATAAAATTAAAAATTGTTTAGCATCTGTTGTTTCAATATCAGTATCCTCAAAAAAAGAAAATCCTAACAAAATTTGTACTGCTATAATAATAATATTTAATACTACCATTGCAAAAATTAAAATAACTAAATTACCCGATGAATCATTGGCTAATCTTTCTTTAATATAAATTGTTGTCAAAGCAATAAATGCACTTACAAATAAAATACTGTATGCGACACTTGCCCAAAAAAATAATTTTCTTTGCATATTTTATCCTCTCGAAAAGACAGAATATAAAATTATAAGGACTTCCTACGCTAGTATTAACTAGATCAGGTTCTAAGAGTATTTCTCAAACTTTTCAGTTACCTCTGCCTTTTCTCTTTCATTATAACCTAAGAAATAAAAAAACATCGAAAGATGTTTACTCTAATATTAATTTGTTTTTAATTCTAAATAATTCTTGTGCATTGTCACGAGTAGCTGCTGCAATTTCCCCACTTGTTGTTCCACGAATTTCAGCAATTTTTTGGACCGTTAATGGTAAATATTTACAATGGTTAATACGTTTATCAAAAGGTATTGGTGCTGAATATGGTGCATCTGATTCTACCATTAAGTAATTAAGCGAAATATTCTTAGCAATTCGCTGAATTTCTGCTACTTTGGTAACTTCACCATTTAAAGAAATCGAAATTCCTTGCTTAATAAACTTTTGAGCAATTTCTCAAGTTCCTTCAAAAGAATGAACAACACCAGAAGTAACTTTTTGTTTTTTTAAAATTTCTAGCGCGTCATCATAAGCATTAGTCGATCCATTGATATCACGTATATGTAACATAATTGGTAGGTTTAATTGCTGAGCAATTTTAATTTGATGTATGAAAGATTCTTTTTGTTGTTTAATATATTTGGTTGAACGATTATAATCTAAGCCAATTTCCCCAATTCCAACAACTTTATCTGCATGAGCTAAATCTTCTAAAAATTCATACGCTTCTTCTGTAAACAAGTGAGCTTCATTAGGATGAATCCCAACAACTGCAAATACATTTTTATTTTTTTCTGCTTGAATAATAGCAACTTTTGAAGATTTAATGTCGAAACCAATATTATTAATAAGAGCTACTCCAACCCTATTTGCTTCTTTAACAATTTCTGATGATGTAATTTCCATTTCTGCATACGCACTATCATTTAAGTGACAATGAATATCGTAAATTCCTGATGGCATAAGTAGTCCTCTTTTCTTATTAAATTAATTATAAGTGTTAATTTTGTCAAAAAAAATAGAAACCCTAAAGATTTCTATTTTATTAAGAATTTCTTAGCTCTTTGCTCAATTTTGCAATTTTTGATTTGATTTTTTGTTTACGAATTTGAACACGAAGTTTTTTAGCAGTACGAAGTTTTTTCTTTTCATCTCGAATTTGTTTTTTTCTAAAGTTAAAACTTGCAACTGTCAACTCATCACGATGGATGTGTTGATAAATTTTACGGAAGCAATAATTTTCAAATCATTTTAACAGAAATGTTGCAAAAGCTAAAGCAAATGAAACACCTCATATTCAGAAATGCATATTCATTGCTATTTTAAACCCTGAGTTAATTCCTGGAACTACAAGTGTTCCAATGTTTAAGATAAATGCAAAAACCATTGCAGCAATCATTCATTCATTAATACGCATTTTTTCTGCTTTATCACGAGCAACCTTAACACTATAATTACGAGTTTGTGTAGTTCATACATAAAATACTGGGGCAAAAATAATTACAACATAAGCAGCAGTAGAACCAGCTTGTGCGTCATCCATTGAAACAGCTGCTATAAAGAAAGCTGCTACTGCACAAGTTGTATGTATAATTGCCATCGATAATATTTCTCACAAAATCCATTTGAAAACAGATTCTTTAGCATTACGAGGAGCATAAGCCATTAATGTTTCTTTAGAATGAGCCATTCCAATCGGAATTGCCAAAATTGTCTCGACAGCTAAAATATGTCATAAAACATTAATATCTCCCAATGCTTTAATAATTCCATCTGGCGTTCCATATTTTTCACCACTAAGAGCTGTTATTGATAAAACAATTAAAATTGTTAATATTTGAGATAAATTTGCTCCCAATAAAAAGGCAATTGAACGCTTAATTTTTTCATAAACATTACGTCCTTCACGAACTCCTGAAATAATTGTTGCGAAATTATCATCTGCTAAAATTACTTTTGCCGATTCTTTTGCAACATCAGTTCCGCTCATTCCCATTGCTATTCCAACATCAGCTTTTGCAAGTGATGGTGAATCATTTACTCCATCTCCTGTCATTGCGACAATTTTTCCTTGAGATTGTAAAGCTTCAACTATTCGGGTTTTATGTTCTGGGTTAACTCTTGCGAATACATTTGTTGTCTTTAATTTTTCATTAAATTCAGCATCATTTAGCTGATCAATTTCTTCACCAGTTAAGCCTTCATAAAATTTTGTATTTGAAATTCCCAAACGTTTTGCAATTTCCAACGCTGTAATTTTATGATCACCTGTAATCATAATTACACGAATTCCTGAATCATTTGCTCTTTTAATGGCAGTTTTTGCTTCATTTCTAGGTGGGTCCATCATTGCAACACAACCTAAGAAAACTTCATGTTGATCATATTCGTCTAATCTGGGATTTTGTACAGTATATGCAAAACCTAAAACACGTAATGCTTCTTCCAATAAAGGAGTACATTTTTCTTGGATTTCTATTTTCATTGCCTTAGTTAGCGTAACAATTTCTCCATCAACATAAGTCTTTGAACAGCGTTTTAACAACTCATCCAATGCTCCTTTTGTATAAACAATTCGTTTTCCATCAACTTCATTAACAGTAGTCATTAATTTTTTATCACTATTGAAGGGAATTTCATCTAATCTTGGATACATTTCACGATACTTTAATTCATTAAGCTTTAATAACTGTGTTCAATTAGTTAACGCTAACTCAGTCGGATCACCAATTTGAACTCCACCTTCACTTATTGAATCACTACATAACATTAAAGCATTTATAAAATGGAATGATTGTGGATCATTTTTATTATAGCGATATAGTCTTTGATCTTGAATTTGATTATTACTAAAAACTTTTAAAATAGTCATTTTATTTTGAGTTAAAGTTCCTGTTTTATCTGAGCAAATTACATTAACTGCTCCCAATGTTTCAATTGCATTAAATGTTTTTACAATAACTTTACGATCTGCCATTTTTCGAGCACTTATAGACAAAGCAATCGTAACAATAATCATAATTGATTCAGGAATTAAAGAAACCGCAGCAGATATTGAGAAAATTAAAGCATCAACTAAATTTTCAGGAGTACGATTACTTTCTAAAAACATAATTGTAAAAATTAAACTTCCTAACAAAACAGCAAAAATTGAAACTCATAATGTTAACTGACTTAACTTATTTTGTAACGGAGATTTTTTTTGCTTCGTATTAGCAATACTTGATGCAATTTGACCAACTGCAGAATATTTACCAGTTGCAAATACCACACCAACTGCCCTTCCATCGGTAATGAAAGTAGACATAAAGCCTAAGTTAATTTGATCTCCTAACACCATTTCTTTATTCATTAAAGATTTAGTAATTTTTTCAACTGGTAATGATTCTCCTGTCAATGCAGATTCATCAACTCTTAACTTTGGCGATTCAATAATACGAATATCAGCAGGAATAAATTTTCCTGTTTCAATACATACAATATCTCCTCTAACAATATTTTCGACGGGAATTTCAATTTGTTTACCATCTCGAATAACAATTGTCTTTGGTTCAGCCAACGATTTAAGAGCATTTAAAGATTTGTGTGCTTTAATTTCTTGAATTGATGAAATTAAAGAGTTAACCAACACGACTCCAAAAATTACACAAATTCCAGCTATATTTTCTCCCTTTAAAGTAATTTTCAAAGCTAAAGGTAAGATAACAGATAGGATACCTGCAAAAACCATTAAAATTGCTAACGGATCTAAAAAAGTTTTAAGAAAAATAACTATATTTGATGTTTGCTTGGCTTCTTCAAGTTTATTTGGGCCCTCTAATTCTAAACGACGTTGAGCTTCTTGTGAAGATAATCCAACATTTGGATCAACATCAAATTTATTACATATTTCTTTATTTGACATTGCATATCAACGTTTCAAATCTTTTTTAAATTTGACAGTATTATTTGTACTCATGATAATAATTCCTCCTGAGCTTTAAAACATTATTTAATTATAACACTCTAATTTTTAGTTTCATTAGGCATTTACTCTATTTCAAAAATTTTTTTTGCGTTTTTTGTTGTAGCCTCAATTATATTTTCAAGACTAGTATTTTTCAATTCTGCTACTTTTTGAGCAGTTAAAAAAATATACTTTGGGTAATTAGTTTTTCCTCTATGAGGGTGCGGTGTTAAATAAGGTGCATCAGTTTCTAGTAAAATTTTATCTAACGGAATATACTCAGCGGCAGCTTGTAAATCCTTAGCATTTTTAAAAGTAACGGCTCCCCCAATATTAATATATGCGCCAATTTCTAAAAACTTTTTAGCATACTCTATGTTAGCTGAAAAACAATGAACGATCATTTTTTTGGGTTGATAAACTTTTAAAATTTCTAAAGTATCATCATACGCTTGATATTGATCTTTTTCGTCTCTAATGTGCATTTGTAACACTAAATTATTTTCATTGGCAAGCTGAATATGCTTAATGAACCATTCTTTTTGCAATTCCATATCTTTTTTGGTGTAAAAATAATCAAGCCCTGTTTCACCAATTGCTATAACTTTTGATTTAGTAGCAAGGTCTTTCAATATTTCAAAATTACTAAAATCTTGATTACTAACTTCATTAGGGTGAATCGCGATTGCTGCATAAATATCATCGTATTTTTCAGCATATCTAATGGCTTTTAATGAAGAGGCAATATCAAATGAAGCACATAACCATCCACCCACATTATTTTCATATCCATCTTCAAGCAAATCGGCAATCATTTCATCATTAAAAAAAGTTTCATCGTTAAAATGAATATGAGCATCAAAAATTTTTTTATTGTCAATCATTTTACACCATCCCTTTATTAAATTATATCTTATCAAAAATAAAGTTATAATAATTACATATACAACATAGGAGGTATATTAATATGAGTAATAAAATATTAGTTGTTTCAGGTTCTGCTAGCCCTGTTGAAGCTTCATATTCTGCTGAACTAGCAAAAAAATTTATTGAAGAATATAAAAAATTAAACAAAGATGATACTTTTGAGTATTTGGATTTGAATGAAATTGCTATGGCATCAAAAACACTGACAAGATCAAACATGGGAACATATTTTAATGAAGAGGATTCATTAAAATACATTAGTCAATTAAAAAGTGTCGATAAGGTTATCATGGTAAGTCCAATGCATAACTTTAATGTAACTGCGTTAATAAAAAATTATTTGGATCATATTTTATTAGCAAACGAAACTTTTTCTTACAAGTATTCAAAAAAGGGTGATGCAATTGGATTATTAGATCATTTAAAAGTTCAAATATTAACTACACAAGGAGCACCTTATGGTTGATATTTATGAGGTAATCATACTGAATATTTAAAAGGTACTTGAGAATTTGTTGCTGCTAAAGTTAACACACCAGTTTTGCTAGCAGGAACAAAAACTGAACCTTTAAACAAATTAACACCAGTTGATGCAGTCAAGACAATTGAAAAAGAAATTCAAGCTGCAGCTAAAATATTTTAATAAAAAAGTAAGTAATTTAATTACTTACTTTTTTTAATTTCTTTGTCATTTTTAATGTACCAATATGTTTAATAACCAATTAAGCAACAATATTCTAGTTTTTTTATTTACCTAAACAATACTTTCTAAATATATTATCGATAATTTCTTCATCATATTGTTCCCCAATTAATTCATTTAAATAGTTTCAGGCTTCATACAAATCTACATTCACAATATCAATTGGCATAAAATTTTGAATTGCTTGTAATGCCTGCTTAATTTTTTCTTGAACGCTTTCGATTAAAGCTATTTGATTAATATTAATCAAAATTAGCTCATTAGAAGCTAAAATTTCTTCGTTTACATACATTTCTTTAATCTTAAAAATTAAATCATCAATTTCATTATTAATTGCACTCGTGAACACGGCTTGTGGATATTTTGAAACAATTAATTTTATTTCTTCTTTAGTTAACAACTCATTTTTGTTGACTGTCAGAATATGTGACTTATTTTTTAAAAGCTTTAAAATTTCAACATTTTCTGGGCTATCAAGATTATTTTTTGTCATAACGAAAATCACTAAGTCAGCTTTATTAATTAGATCTTTAGATTTCTTAATTCCCAAAGATTCTACAACATCGTCAGTTTGACGAATCCCTGCAGTGTCAACTAAATTTAAAGTGACATTTCCCAAACTTATCTGACCTTCAACAATATCTCTAGTCGTACCCGGAATATCAGTTACAATTGCCTTATCTTCGTTTAATAAAGTATTAAGTATTGACGATTTTCCAACATTTGTTTGACCAACAATTGCAGTTTTAATTCCTTCAACAGATTTATTAGCCATTTTTGAACGAACTAGTAGTTTTGTAACTTGTTGCTCTATTAAAGTCAACAGTTTAATTAAATCTTCAACACTAGACCCCTCAATGTCATCATAATCGGGATAGTCAATTGACACTTGAATTCGTGAAATAATATCTATTAAGTTTGCTTTTAATTCAACAATCGCCTTGTTGTTAATTCCACTCATATTATCAATTCCAACTTTTAAAGCTAAATCATTAGTTGCGTGAATTAAATCATTAATTCCTTCAGCTTGAATTAAGTCAATTTTACCATTCAAAAATGAACGTTGCGAAAACTCACCTTTCATTGCCATTCGAGCACCTAAATTTAAAATTAATCTAATAATTCTATTTGTATTTAAAATTCCTCCATGACAAGCAATTTCAACAACATTTTCGCCAGTAAATGATTGAGGGTTAACAAAAGTTGTTAGAACCACTTCATCAACTAAATTATTATTTTCATAAAGTTTGCGAACAAAAACACCTTTTTGAGTAAGAATTTTCTTTTTTAATAAATTATTAATAATTACAAATGCATCATCACCGCTAATTCGAATTAAGGCAATGGCCTGTGTTGCAATACTGGTTGCTGGCGCAACAATTGTGTCATTTAATTTTGCCATTCTATACCTCGCTTAAATACTATTATATAAAAAATAAGACGTAAAGTCTTATTTTAAAAATTCTTGGTTGTCAAAATATGGTCTCATTACTTTTGGTAAAACCAGTTTTTCTCCATCTCAATAATTTTCTAAAATTGCTGCAAACAAACGATCAATTGCAACTCCAGAACCATTTAAAGTATGAACCAACTTTGTTTTACCATTACTATCTTTAAATCTTGTTGACATATTGCGAGATTGAAAATCACCACAATTTGAACATGATGAAATTTCACGGTACTTATTTTGCTCTGGAAATCATACTTCCAAATCATAAGTTTTCATTGAAGAAAAACCAACATCTCCAGTGCATAATTCTACAACACGATATGGTAATTCAAATAGTTGAAGAACATTTTCCGCATCTTTCACTAAGTTTTCTAACTCAATATCAGAAGTTTCTGGATGAACTAGTTTTACAAGCTCTACCTTATTAAATTGATGTAAACGAATCATTCCCTTAGTATCTCGTCCCGCTGATCCTGCCTCTTGTCTAAAACATTGCGTAAAAGAGGTATATTTAATTGGTAATTGATTATTATCTAAAATCTCATTAGCATGTAAATTTGTTAACGGAACTTCTGCAGTTGGAATTAAATATTGATCACCAATTTTATAAGCATCATCCTCAAACTTTGGAAGATTTCCTGTTCCAAACATTGCATCGGAATTTACTATTACTGGTACAAACATTTCTTTGTAACCCCTTTTTGTATGAGCTGATAATAAAATATCTGCAATAACTCTAACAATCTTAGAACCTAACCCAGTATATACTAAAAATCTCGATCCACTTAATTTTGGTCCTGCTTCAAAATCAACAAGATTCAATTTTGAAGCAATTTCTCAATGAGGAGTTTGATGTTTAATAATTTTATCATCTGCAAAACGACGAACTTCAACATTATCATTATCATCATTTCCAATTGGCATATTTAAATTTGGAATATTAGGAATATAGCGTAATTTGTTTTCTAATTCTGCTTCAACTTTTTTTAATTCTTTATCCAATTTCTCAATTACAATATTCATTTGAGAAACTTTTTCTTTAGCTTTTTTTGCTTCCTTATGATTATTATTTTTCAAAAGCTGCCCAATCTCTTTAGACAATAAGTTTTTAGAAGATTTGACTTCTTCTACTTCTTTAAGAATTTGTTTTCTCGCAATATTTTTTTCAACTGCAAAAATAAGATCGTTTGTATAATCTTGTGTTCGTGAATTTAACCGTTCAGTCACTTCCTTTAAATTTTGTTCAACATAATTTATATCTATCATAAAATACCTCTTTTGTTAATTTAATTATATACTTTCTTAAGTATTTTAAAGACAAAAAAATTACTTTTACAGTTTTGTAATTTTACATGTTAACAGCAATACAAAGAGCTAACAAGATAATTCCACTCACAATAAAAATTAATCAAATTGATTTTTTAAATCAATATGTAAGTGACATTTGCTTAGAAGTAAAGTTTTTATTTTTTCGTTTATTATATTTAAAGTAAATTAATGTTCCAAAAATAATCAATAACAAACCAAAAATAATTAAGATAATATCTGCTAACACGTTATTGTCTCTCAATAATTTTCAAAAAATCAATATTACCTTCGACTACTTTTTTATTAGTAATTTTCATAATTTGAGATTTTAGGTCTTCGATAGGTTTTAGCGATTCAGAATTTTTTAAAATTTTTACTTTAAATGGTCTACCTGTACCAATTGCCCTTAATTCAACTTCTGTTGAGTCAAAATCTTTTTTAGAAATAATATCTAGCAAAGCAAGTGTTTTCTTTGTATTTAAAAGACCATTAAAATTAACAGACAAATACTCATTTAAAGATTTCTGAATCTTTAATATTCCAAAATCAATTTTAAATATTTTTCCATAATTTTTTTCATAGATTCAAGTTGCATGATATTCTAAATCAACATAAAAATCTGCATTACTACTAATTATATTTTTATAAAATTTTCTTTGAGTTATAAATTGAGCTTTTGGAAACTCCATTTTACAGATTTCTTGCAAAAATTTGCTCATTTTGATAAATGTGATTTCTTCATCTTTAGGCAAAATATTTGTATTTTTTAAATATCTTAAGTAAAAAATGAAACTTTCAATATTGATCATCTTATCATTCTCAAAAAATCGCGTTGACAAAAAGTTACCCTCTTCACGAATTTTATTCTCAGCATATAAACCTGCCCCAATCAATTTTAAAGATTTCAAATCATATGCAACCAAATTTGATTCACGAAAAATACATTTGTCATTTTGAAAAATTTCTACAAAATAATTTCCAAATTTAATAATCTTATTGCTCATTAAAAATTACCTCACTCCTGTTTGGCTTTTTTGGCTATATCAACAAAAGGAAATTTTGTTTTTAAAAAGTCAAAAACTCCCTGATTTAATTTCATATACGGATAAAAATTATCTATAAAATCAGCAATAGCATCTGAAAAATTATCAGCCTTAATAAACTTTTGTGAAACTAAATAAATAAATACAAGCGATGGGCTCCTACTTACTCCAAGTTGACAATGAACATATGTATCTGCATCTTCATTTTCAATTAAAAATTTTAATCCAGCAATAAACGTTCTTTCTGATAAAGTATTAACATCATGAATATCTACAATATTTAAAATAATTTTATCGGGTAGCAAAATAAAGTCCTTATCTCGAATTATTATGTTTGTATTTTTTTTAAAAAAATTATAATAGATATCGCTAATTTTTACTTCCTTTGCTATATTGCTTGGGGCAGAAAATTGATCCCCAAGAGTTAAATTATTGACAATTAATTTACGTGTCATTATTCCTCCATTTTTAAGTATTTTTTTAGCTCTGTAGCAATATTAATTACTTTAGGACCATAAATTACTTGATATTTATTTTGCATTTTTTTAATACCAAAATTTCCAGTAGAATTTAAGATATTTTCGTCAACTAACTTTTCATTAGCAACTGTTACTCGCAAACGCGAAACACAATTTGCTAGTACTAAAATATTTTCTTTTCCTCCAAAACCCTCAATTATTGTTACTATTAAGTTTAATTCTTGATCGTCATTCATTTTTACAAAATTTAGCTCTGGATTTATTTTTTCTTTGAAATCTTTTTTAGAATGTAACTTAATTTCAGTTCCATTAACTCCAGGTGTTCTTAACCTTAGCTTTTTAATAAGAACTACAAAGGTTGTTGTATATATTGCAAACATCATAGGGCCAATTATAAAAATCCCCCATACTCGCTCAATATTTTTAAAATTAATTCCATTTACGATAATTCATGTAATCAATCCTGATCCTCTTGTTGAAACTTGAGCGAAATTTCCTATATACATGAACATATATGTGCAACCTGTAAAAATAATATGAATAACATATAGAATTGGTGCTGAAAATAAAAACGTAAATTCAATTGGTTCTGTAATTCCTGATAGGAATGAAGACAACATCGCTGAAAAAATTATGCTCCCCCCGACTTTTCTATTTTCTTTTGGAATGCAAATTCACATTCCAAAACCAGCTCCGGTTAAAGAAAACATATTTGTAGGAAATGTTCCATTAATAATTCAGGAAGACTTTGCTGTAACAAATTCTCCAGCCCCTATTTTAGCAATAGCAATACTGTAAATTCCTTTAATCGTTTCATTGGTTTGCGGATTTACCCAGGTGTCTCCAACTTCTGTATAGTACAAAAAATAATTCAAAACGTGATGCAAACCAAAAGGAATTAACATTCTAATAAATGACCCATAAATAAATGGTGCAGCAACTCCCATGCTAGTGAGACCCTCTCCAAAACTTTTAATAGCTCCGGAAATGGGAATTCATGTTAAGGCTAATGGCATTCCAAATAATCAAGCTACCAAGGTTGCAGCTACTGGCGAAAATCGGGGACCACCAAAAAAGGCCAAGTATGTTGGAAATTTTAATTTGTAAGTTCAGCGGTGAACTCCGTATCCTAACATCCCAGCAGTCATACCTCCTAATGCAGAATATTGAAATCCAATTACTCCAAATCTGGTAATTAGGCCATTTTCTTTTGGTCCATTGCCAACAAGCATTTTTGGGGAAACAATTGACATAATCATATTGCCTGAAACATAAAGTGCAGCTAAGGCCATTAACCCAGATAAAGCAGCAGCAATTTTTTCTTCTTTGGCTAAACCTGCAGCTAATCCAACAGCTACCAAAAAGTCGATATTTGTAATTGCAATCATTCCTATATTTTTAATAGCATCTGCAGCAATTTTGGTATTTCCAGAATATGTGCCAGCAGACACCGCAATTGCTTGAACAGCGTATCCCATTGCTCCAATTAAGGCCAACAATGGAATAATCGAGATTGGAATTAAAATTGCACGAGCAAAGCTTTCCAGCGAAGATTGCGCGCTGAAAATTTTATTTTTTATAATTTGTGCTTTTTTCATTTTTCCTCCTTGAAAATATTTTATTAATTTGACGATAAAAAAGAAGGTAGAATTACCTTACACTTTTTCTTTTTTTATGGAAAATATTTTCTAGAAGTATTAGAAATTAAATATAATTTAGGATATCTAAAATAAATTGATCAATTATTAAGAGTAAAATATATTTTGCTGTCATCGGGAATCTTTTGCTTTCTAAAACAAACTCATCTTGATAACTACCGTGCAAATGATAATCAAGATATTTTTCAAAATTAGTTTTTTGAGAACCCGTAATTCCAATTATTGTATAGGGCTTAAATAAGGCAACTTTTTTAAGATACTCCTTAATTTGACTATTGAAACCTGATGCACTTAATACGAAAATTATTTTCCCTTCAATATCAAATAGCTGCGGATCGTATTTATCATAGATTAATTTGACATTAATATGCATATCCAAAAAAGTTGAAAACATATATTTTGCCAAAATCAAAGTTTTACCAGAAGCAAAAATAATTACCAAACGCTTCTCTTTAATGATTTCTCTAGAAACCTTTTTAACTATTTTTAAGTTAATTTCACTTAAAGTCTTAATAATTGGATCACACAAATTTTTTTGATAGATACGAGCATTGAAACTCTCTTTGTCATCATCATTTACAGTTGAATTGTAAGTTTTTTTAATCATATCTTTGAATCCTTCAAATCCAATTTTATTACATACTTTCGTGATAGTACTAGGACTAACGTTACAATCTGTAGCTACTTTTTTAATTGAAATGGCATCAATAATTTTGTAATGAACTGCAAAATAATCTGCAATCATTTTTTGTTGCTTTGTCAATTTGTGATAACTATGTTTAATTTCTTTCAGTAAATTCATAAAAGGGCCTTCTTTCAAAGTTAATCTTATAAATAAAAGAGACTAAGTTATCAAACAAATTTTGCACTGAAAAACAAAAACCCACACTTGTGGGTTAGTTTTTTTAGCTCATTAAGCCTGCATGATAAAGGTTTTGAAAATGTCCAGGTGTGTTTATTAATTCGTCAAATGTTCCTTGCTGAACAATTCCTTTGCCATTTGCTCCCAAGACAATAATTTGATCAACATTTTTAATTGTTGATAAGCGGTGAGCAATTGTTACACTAGTACGATTTTTCATTAATTCATCCAATTTGGCTTGAATTTCTTTTTCAACAATATTGTCCAATGCTGAAGTCGCTTCATCCAAAATTAAAATTTGCGGATCTTTTAAAAACATTCTTGCTATTACCAAACGTTGCTTTTGACCTCCAGATAACATAAACCCACGTTCACCTAGAACCGTTTTATATCCCTCTGGTCAACTCATAATTAATCCGTGCAATTCAGCTTTTTGACATGCCATAACAACATCGTCGTCTGTCGCCCCAAAACTTCCATACTTAACATTTTCAAAAACATCTCCAAAAAGAATTTGTGGGTCTTGTTCGACATATCCCAAATGCTCTAAGTAACTTGCTAAATTAAGTTCTTTCAAATCATACTTTTCATTAATAATAATTTTCCCATTACTTGGATCATAAAGTCTTAATAATAACTTAGCAATCGTTGATTTTCCCGACCCTGTTTCTCCAACAAAAGCATATGATTTTCCTTGCTCAAATTTAAAATTAAATTTTGGCAAAATTAGCTTTTCAGGTTTTTCTGGGTAACTAAATTCAACATCTTTGAAAACGATATCACTAGTAATTTTTTTAATTTTAATTCCATTAAAATAGTGAAAATCGATAATTGAATCAGCTTGCAAAGTTGTACTGATTCTGGCTGAAGCAACTCCTGCTGAAGCAAATCCTCCAGACATATTTAGTAAAGTAAATAGTGGACCAATCAATAACCCTTGTGATAAAGAATACGCTGCAAACGTATTATTAAAAAAATCCAATGTTTCTTGCGAATCGCCTGAAGATCCATAAAAGATTACAGCAAAAATTGGAGCAGTAAACGAAATAATGAAATCTCCTGCAAATACAACCGTAAATAACAGTGATAATCAACTCGCAACTGGCTTAGTCTGCTCAAAATAATCCACATGCTTCGCTTTAAAGTTTTCAGTCTCGTAGGCTTCCGTTCCTGAAGCCTTAATTAATCTAACTGACACGATCCTGTCAATTACATTTCCATTAGTTTTTTCCAAAGTTTGACGAACTTTATCATATCGATTAACTAACATTATGTAAACAAATACAAATCCACATAAAATAACAATAAATATTCCTGTTCCAACAAGAGCAATTTTTCAATCCAAAATAAATGTCATTGTGACAGCAATTATAATTTGAAAAACTGAAATAATACCCCCAACAGGAATATTTATTGCTCAGTCACTTACAAACTTTGAATCAGAAATAACGTTTGTCAATAACTCTCCAATTTTTTTATCTGAATAATATGAAATATCTTGGCGAACAAGCTTTTCTAAAATTTTATTTCTTAAATCAATTTCAATACGAATTGCCATTAAATACCCCAAATAATTAATTGCAAAAGTATTAATTGTGTTGATTACAATAGATACAATCCCAATTAACACTAGGTACTCTCAAGATAAATTTCAGTAGCCCGTAAGAAATGATGAAGTATTTGCTGTTGAGTTTGTCAAATCCAAATTGATTTGCTGAGTTAATAAAGGAATCATCATTACAGTAACACCATAAATCAAAATTAAAGGAATCATTAGAATACTTAACTTTCATTCTTTTACATAATAGCGAAAAATAATTTTAAAAAATTCACTATTTTTAGATATTTTTCTTTTTTCCATAATTTAACTCCTTTCTTAACTCTGTTTACTCATTAACCCAGCATCATAAAGATTTTTAAAATGTCCAGGCTTTTGAACCAATTCATCAAATGTTCCTTGTTGAACAATTCCTTTACCATTTGCTCCCAGCACAATGATTTCATCAACATTTTTAATTGTTGATAAACGGTGCGCAATTGTTATACTAGTACGGTTTTTCATTAATTCATTTAGCTTAGTTTGAATTTCTTTTTCTACAATATTATCCAATGCTGAAGTTGCCTCATCCAAAATTAAGATTTCAGGATTTTTTAAGAACATTCTTGCAATTACCAAACGTTGTTTTTGACCGCCAGATAGCATAAATCCACGCTCTCCAAGAATTGTTTTATATCCCTCTGGCCATCCTGAAATCAACTTATGAATTTCCGCCTTTTTACATGCTGCAATTACTTGTTCATCTGTGGCATCAAAACGTCCATAGCGGACATTTTCATAAACATCACCAAATAAAATTTGAGGTTCTTGTTCAACATATCCAACATGTCTTAAATAGGAAGCCAAATTGACATCTTTAAGATTTTGATTTTGATTAATAATAATTTCTCCACTACTTGGATCATAAAATCTAAGAAGCAATCGAGCAATTGTTGATTTTCCTGACCCTGTTTCTCCAACAAAAGCATATGATTTTCCTTCTTCAAATTTAAAGCTAAATTTTGGCAAGATTAATTGCTCAGGTTTTTCTGGATATCTAAATTCAACATCATTAAAAACTATGTCTCCCTTAATTGATTTGACAGTATTCTCTCCAAAATAGTTTGGATTTAAAATTGACTCTACTCTAAATGTTTCTGAAATTTGTGACGCTGCAACACCAGACATTGCTAATCCGAAAGAAGAATTCAATAAATTATATAGGGGTCCAATTAGAATTGCTTGAGCTAACATATAAGAAGGAAAAATTGTTTCAAAAAATATTTTTGCTTTTTCTGGATTATCACCTAATCCATAAAAAATTCCAGCAAAAATTGGTGTTGACAATTGAATAATACACTCACCGGCAAAAATAATTGTTAACATTCAAGACAAACTAATTGCAGTGGGTTTTTGCAGTTGATAATATTTTTGATGAGTTTCTTTAAACTTATTTGCTTCATAGCTTTCAGTTCCAGTTGATTTAATTAAACGAACTGTCGCTACGCGGTCAGTAACACTTCCATTAACTTTTTCAATTTCTTCTCTGATTTTTTCGTATTTCTTGACTGTGTTTTGATAAGCAAATACAAATGCTACACAGATTATTACGAATATTGTAAATCCAGCAGCTGCTATTTGTCAATCAAAAACAAATGTCATAATTACAGCAACAATAATTTGAGAAACCGAAATTCCAATTGAAGATGGTATTGTCACGGCTCATTCTCCAACAACCTGAGTATCAGAAACAACTTTCGTCAAAATCTCTCCAATTTTCTTGTCTGAATAATATGAAATATCCTGACGAACTAATTTTTCCAAAATACGATTACGTAAATCAACTTCAATTTTACGTCCTAAAATATAGCCATAGTAACTAAAAATAAATGTTGCTACAATATCCAATAAAATAATTCCAACCGCTATATAAATACATTCAACTCAGTGTAACCCTCAAAAATTTGACGGTATTGCTTCATTATTTCCTACATTTATATTTGCTTCATTCCTAATACTCATAGTCATTTGCTGAGTTAGCATTGGAACCATGATTCTTGTTAGAGCAAACAAAATAATCATCACCAACATTAGCAACGTTAATTTTCATTCTTTTAAATAGTAACTTCAAATAATTTTAAAGAATTCACTATTTTTTGATATTTTCTTTTTCTTACTCATAGTTCTCCTTTATAATATGACACGCTTTGAAACTACTATTGGTATTGAAATTATTTTTTCTTCAGCCTAATTACTTCTTTTTATTTTGCTGTCCCAAGGCACATCATTACCAATTAGCGGCTTTATAACGAGTTTATCATAATATAAAATAAATTGCTTTACGGGTAAAAATAGTTTTAGAGAATATTGGGATTTTTGAAAAATGATGTTTCTCAATTATTAGTAAAAAACTTTCCCTTTTTTATTTTCACATGTCAACAAAACCTTTCATATGCTCAAAAAAAATGACATAAAAAATGGATTGCTCCATTTTTTGAGTTTTATTAAATTTTAAAATAAATATCATAGTTCCAAAAATAAAATGTCCTTACTATAACGTTAAATTGAAACTAAAACAGACGACCATATCATACTATCAGTTGTTCCAAATATTTGTGATCTTTTAATCCAAATCTTCGCCATTTGTTGAGATAACTTTTTTATATCAATAAAAGCTATCTTTTCTTGAACGTTTATAATCACCTTCACCATTATCGTTTATATTAACGTGAATAAAACCATATCTTTTTTTTATTCCTTCATGAGTTGAAACTAAATCAATAGCACTTCAGGGGTGATAACCAATAACATCAATACCTTCATTAATAGCAACTTTTAGCTGTTCCAAGTGGGCTTTAATGTAATCTATTCTGTATTGATCATGTATTGAACCATCTTCTTCTACAATATCATATGCTCCTAGTCCATTTTCTGTCACCATCAAAGGCATTCTATATCTATCTCACATTGCTCTCATTGTATGCAAAAATCCTTGAGGATCAATTGACCAACCAAACTCTGTTTTAGGTAAATTCTTGTTATCACACAAATCAAATAATCCAGGAATATCATAAGCAGTTTGTTGATCAGATTCACTAAACTTAATTGACCCAATTTTTGTTGAGGCTCTAACTGTTGAAGTGTTGTAATAATTAAACGCTATAAAATCGGCTTTACCTTTTTTTAAAATTTCTAAGTCACCTTCTCTAAGTTCAGGTTCATATCCATTTTTCACCATTCATTCTCATGCAATTGTATTATATTCTCCAAGGCACGCTGCGTCCAAATATAATCAATTTCTTCAGGCATTCGCTTTGTAACTTGCATCAAAATCTTCTGGTTTTGAAGTTTCAGCATACACATAGCTAATATTCGGAGCTGGTCCTATAATACCTTTGAAATTCATATCATGATATTTTCTTGTGACTAAAGCCTGCGCTATTAACATATTATGATTAATCTGATATAACTTTTTGAATAAATTATCTTGTTTAGGATTTATAACACCAATAACATGGCCCACTTGAATAATCATATTATGCTCATTTATTGTTTGCCAATATTTAACTCTGTCTCCAAACAATTCGAATAACTTTGTTGAATATTGAACAAAAGCATTAACCATTAAATCCCTATTTAATCATCCACCTTGATTTTCTAAATCCAGCGGTGGATCAAAATGATAAACAGTAACAACTGGTTCAATATTATATTTTAATAATTCATTAAGTAAGTTATTATAAAAGTCAACACCTTTTTGATTAATTTCACCAGTCCCTTTTGGAAATATTCTACTTCATGAAATAGAAAACCTATATGACTTAAATCCCATTTCTGCCATAAGCTTTACATCTTCTTTATAGTGAAAGTAGTGATGCGAAGCATTTCTAAAGTCAATTTTATCTTTAACAGGTAATGTTAGATCTTGGACACTTTTACCCTTCCCATCAATATTTGTTGCACCTTCACATTGATAAGCACTAGTTGATGCTCCTCACAAAAAATCTTTTCCAATTTTTTTCATATATTTTACTCCTTAATTTTCAATCTCACATTTCTTGACTCAACTGAATCAAAAGCAATTTCAACTGATTCAAGCGAATTTCAAATTTTATTTAATGAAACTACTTTTTCATCACTGCTAATATTTTTTTTATTAATTTTTAATAAAATACTGTTGTAAATTTGCTCTTTCGATGAACTAAAAATTTTCAATGTTTGTGCCTTTGATTCAATTAAGTCAGCTTTATGTTTTTCTTCCTTGGCTTTTTCTTGATACAACGCAAATGACTCATATTCTTTGTTTAAATTTAAAAATTTGGCGTATATTTCGTTATTACCAATTTTCTTTACTTTCTTTTGCATTCTAACTAATTTGCGGTACATTTTACTTCGCTTAACGTTTTCTTTTAATTCAATGTTTAGCATTTTGCTTTCAATTTTTGATAAATCACCATAGTAGTTGTAAATTTCTTTATATTGATTTTTCATCGCTTGCAATTGTTTAATTTCCGAATTAAATTCAATATACAAAATTTCAGTTTTAACATTTAATCATTTTGCCATTACTTTTAAGCTTTTTTTAAATCCTTTTAGTTCATTAGTTCTTTCTCTATAGCATAAAAATGTAATAACAAATCCAACACCAAATGTTATCGCTCAAACCATAAATAATAATCCTACTTCAGTTGCTTGACTATAAGTTATTCGGTGTTCAAAACTTGGATTAATAATGCTTGCATGATCATTAAACCTCAAAGCGCTTAGAATACCAAATGTACCAAATAAATCCATATCAATATCTAGAATACCAATAAGAAATCCACCAGCCAATGCGCCCATACAGCCATAAATAAAGGGTTTAACTCTGGGTAAATTTACTCCATAAATGATTGGTTCTGTTATTCCAAAAATACCCGCTGGCACAGTTGCAAATGCCATTTTCTTAAGACTCATATTTTTTGTTGTTATACCAACTGCTATTACTGCTCCTAATTGTCCTCAATATGCCGTCACATTTGCTGTTCCCAATAATTGAGGCGTTCCGTTGGAAATGTTTGTATCAATCATTACACCCAATGGCGTGTGACAACCAATAATAACTAATGGTTGCCACAGCATAGTAAACAACGCAGTTCCAAACCCATATGGGATAGCCCCCAATCATGTCATTGACTTAAATAATCCAAATTCAATTAAACTAGATACTGGTGCCAAAACAAATCATAATAACATCATTGTCATTAAAATTACTAATAATCCTCGAAAAGTAATATCTAATGCTGCTGGCATTCATGTTTTAATTCATTTATCTATAAATACAACTAATAATCCTCCCACAATATACGGAATGATTGAGCCTTGATAACCCATTATAACAATAGGGAAACTTCCTAATGCAAAAAGGAAAAAACCACTTTTACCTGATGCCTTATCACTAATTCATTCACCGAAATGAGCATCTGATATATTAGTTGCAATATCGTATTTATCTCCTAAAACTAGCGGAAAAAAACCTTGGGATAATAAAAATAATCCTACAGTTATAGCAAATCATGGATTAGCGTCAAAGTATCTTGCCGTATTAAAAATAAAAAACAGACCAATTGATGGCATAACGGTGTTTGCCAAAATAAAAAATAGCGAATCTCAAACTCCAAATAGATATAAAGTTTGCATACTAATTAAGACTTTTTCAGTTTCTCCAGTTGCTGTAACTATTTCAATTGAATTTTGAAGAGGCCCGCCATCCATAGAAAGCAACGAATATAGTGCGACTAGCATTCCTCCAGCTATAATTACGGCAATGGCCGGTTGGATTATTCCAACAATTGCAGCCATAAATCTTTTACTTAAAGTAGGCTTTTTGACAATACGATTTTCAAGTATACTTTCTTTTTTCTTTTTACCTTCAATTTCATATGCTTTAAATTCATCTACGACTTTTTGAACTTCACCACCAATAATTATTTGCAGTTCAGGTCCATTTCAATTAACTCCTTTTACCAAAGGTATTTTCAAAATTTCATCCACTTTTACATTCTTTTTGTCTTTTATGTTAGCTCGAAAACGAGTCATGCAATTGTAGGGTTTGATGTAGTTGCCTTCACCAAGAGCATCAAATATAAGTTCTGCCGTAACTCTATACTTACTTTTAAACTCCCTAATCTCTAGATCGTATAAACCGTTTTCTTGTGTATTTTTTTTAAATAGATTCATAAAAATTTCCTTCTACAATTTATATTCTAAAATAAAAAAAACACCACAAGGGGTGTTTTTTATTTAATGTTAAGTACTTAAGTATTTATAAAGTAGTTAACATTTTATTAATTGAATTAATGATTTCTAAGAACAAGAAATTAAGTATTATGTTTCTATAAATTGTGTCAGAAAACTTAACATCAAGATTAAGATTAATATTATTTTCATTAAGGGTATCAATTTTCTTGCCCTTCGTTATTAGCGAAAAAATTTTACTATGGTCAACCTTTTGTAAGCATTCTTCATAAAAAGATATTTCGGTTGGATTAATCATTCCAATGAAAATAAAAAAATATTTGTCACAGCCAAAAAGCGGTTCATTAAATCTTGAAGATCTTCCAGATGCATAAGGGTTAATTAAACTGATATTTAAAAATCCTTTACTTTTTATACTGTCGATAAATATTCTTGATGCATCATTAGCTTGACCTGATGTTATAAAAGCAACTCTTTCATTTGCCAAAATTGCGTCAGCTATTTTGGTGATTATTTTTAAATTTTTTTTGATGAAATTATGAATGACCAATATGTCATCAAAAGTTTCGCCTTGGCTAGAAATTTTATCCTGTTTATTTAACAAAGCTGTCTCATATTCAATTTCTAATCTCAAATGTAATTCTCTATAACCAGAAAATTTTAAGCGCTGCGCAAATTGTGTTATCAAAGCTTCTGATACAAAACACTGAACAGCTAATTCTTTTTGAGACAAAAAAACTCCTTGATTATAAAGCTTCAAAATCTTTTTTGATATTTGATAAAATGTTTCATTTTTTCTGTATTCAATTACTTTGCAAAGCGCTAATACTGCAGAAGCCATTTTATATATTTCCTTTTCAAAAGCTTTTATTTAAAATATTATACATTTTTTACATCGCTTTATTAGCCGAACAAGAACTTTCCTGCATTTGGTTTTGAAACTGATAAAATAGCATCAGAATAGCATCAGTATTTTTATTCTGAATTAATTTTGCACTCATGTTGCTAGCTTCAAATTTCATTTAATTCATTAAACCTGCCTCATAAAGCCTTTTAAAATGCCCTGGGATATTTTTTAGTTCCTCAAAAGTTCCAATCTGAACAATACCTGCACCGTCTGCTCCCAATACAATAATTTGATCAACATTTTTAATTGTTGACAATCGATGGGCTATTGAAATTGTAGTTCTTCCAACCATCAATGTTTCAAGTTTTTCCTGAATTTCTTTTTCCACAATATTATCCAATGCCGAAGTGGCTTCATCTAAAATTAAAATTTCAGGGTTCTTTAAAAACATTCTTGCAATTACTAAACGTTGCTTTTGACCTCCAGATAACATAAACCCACGCTCTCCAAGAATTGTCTCATAGCCTTCTGGTCAGGTTTTCACTAAATCATGCAATTCAGCTTTTTTACATGCCTCAATTACTTCTTCGTCAGTAGCTTCAAAACTTCCATAACGAACATTTTCATAAACATCGCCGTACATAATCTGTGGTTCTTGTTCAACATATCCGATATGTTTTAAATAGCTAGCTAAATTAAGATCCTTTAAATTTTCTTTTCCGTTTATTAAGACTTCTCCTTCGGTAGGATCATAGAATCTTAATAACAATTTTGAAATAGTCGATTTACCTGATCCGGTTTCCCCTACAAAAGCATAAGACTTTCCTTTTTCAAAAACAAAGTCAAATTTTGGAAGCACATTTTTAGTCGGCTTTTCTGGATACGCAAAACTTACACCTTTAAAAATGATATCTCCCTCGATAGAAACAATTTTTTTACCATCAAAATAATGCGGCTCCATAATTGATTTAGAGTTAATTGTTTCTTCAACTCTTGATGCAGCAACACTTGCTTGTGCCAATCCAAATGCTGCATTCATGACATTAAATAAAGGCCCAATCATCATTCCTTGAGCTAAAGCAAAAGCAGCAAACGTAACTGTAAAGAATGTTTCCACTTGTTTATCATTTCCTGAATTACCAAAAATCAGCATTGCTGCAATAATCGTTGAAAATTGCAAAAGTGAAACTCCTCCAAACAAAGTGGTTAGCATCAGTGCTTGCATCCTTCCAACCAGCTCAGATTTTGCATAATATTCTTGATGTACTTCTTTGAATCTACTTGTTTCATAATTTTCAGTTCCAGTTGACTTAATTAGTCTAACTGTCGCGATTCTATCAATAACATTACCATTAATCTCAGTGATAACTGCGCGAACTTTATGAAAACGTTTTGTTGTTACATTAAATGTCACATACATGATTATCATAATCGTTACAAATGTAACGAATGCTACCAAAGCTAATTGTCATTGCAAAACAAACATCATAATCAGGGCTGCAACAATTTGAAAAACAGAAATACCAATTAGCATTGGTATCATGACAGATTGGTCTCCTACCATTTGAGTATCAGAAACCACTTTTGTCAATATTTCCCCAATTTTTTTATCAGAATAATATGATATATCCTGTCTTACAAGTCGCTCCAGCGATTTATTCCTTAACTCAATCTCAATTTTTTTACCCATTAAATATCCAACATAATTGAATAAATAAGAACATATGCAGTTAAGAATGACTGCTAAGATAGCAATATAAACTAACTTATCTCATTTAACACCTCAAAAATTTGCTGAAGGTGTAGCTTTGTTGACTTTTTCAATCATAATAGACATTGTCATTTGATTTGTAAGTAGTGGAATCATTAGCCCACAAGCTACAATAAAGATCATTAAAATTCCAATTACAATTGCAAATTTTCACTCTTTGATATAAAATTTCGAAATCATTTTTCAAAAAGTCTTGTTCGATTTTTGAGACTTATTTTTAATTTGTTTTTTCATTGTTAACCTCTCTAAATTAACTACTTTTTATATGTATTGAAGCAAAAGCCTTAAATTTTATTATTTTACTTATATACTTTTCAATTTAACAATTATATATTCTTATCCGATAGTAGAATTTTTTAGTACATACAGTATTTCATATGTGAATTTTTCCTAGGAGTAAAGACTACCATCTATTTTTTAATTATATCAACTTAACTTGGTAAACAAAAACTTTACATAAAAAAATACTTTAATCAATTAAAGTATTTCAGATTTGCAATTAGTCCATTAATCCTGCTTTATAAAGCTTTTGGAAATGACCTGGTTTATTTTTTAGTTCATCGAAAGTCCCTGTTTGGACAATTCCTGCTCCATCGGCTCCAAGAACAATAATTTCATCAGCATTGCGAATTGTTGACAAACGGTGAGCAATTGAAATGGTAGTTCTACCAACCATTAGCAATTCAAGTTTTTCTTGAATTTCCTTTTCCACAATATTATCTAAGGCAGAAGTTGCTTCATCAAGAATCAATACTTGAGGGTCTTTTAAAAACATTCTTGCAATAATCATGCGTTGTTTTTGACCTCCAGATAGCATAAACCCACGTTCCCCTAAAATAGTGTCATATCCATCTGGTCAAGTCATAATAAGATCGTGCAATTCAGCTTTTTTACATGCTTCAATTACCTCCTCGTTTGTGGCTTCAAAACGCCCATAACGAACATTTTCATAAACATCTCCAAATAAAATTTGTGGGTCTTGTTCAACATACCCAACATTATATAAGTAACTTGCAAGATTAATATCTTTTAAGTTATCTTTGCCATTAACAATGACATCACCTTCAGTCGGATCATAAAATCTTAATAGCAATCTTGAGATTGTCGATTTTCCTGACCCCGTTTCTCCAACAAAAGCATATGAGCGACCTTTTTTAAAAGTAAAGTCAAATTTAGGTAGAATTTGTTTTGATGGTTTTTCCGGATACGCAAAGCTAACACCTTTAAATTCAATATTACCATCAATTGAATCAACTTTTTTTCCATCAAAGTAGTGTGGATTCAAGATTGAAGTTGATTTAATTGTTGAATCAATTCTTTGTGATGCAACAGATGCTTGAGCAATTCCTACAGCTGACATAACAACTTGAAATAAAGGTCCAACCATGATTCCTTGCGCCAGTGTAAATGAAGCAAACGTTGTTCCAAAAAATAACATCCCAACTTGTGGGTCAACGTTTCCATATTTAAGCATTGCCACTCCAATTGCAATAAATTGAATAAAGCTAATTCCAGAAAAAAGAATTGTTATCATTAAAGCTTGAACTTTTGCTAATTTAGTAGATTCACTATAATAATCTTTGTGCAGTTCTTTAAATCTTTGTGTCTCATAATTTTCTGTTCCAGTTGATTTTACTAAGCGTACTGTTGAAATACGATCTGTTACATTTCCATTAATATC
The DNA here is from genome assembly GCF_002843565.1 of Mesoplasma syrphidae. NCBI lineage: Bacteria > Bacillati > Mycoplasmatota > Mollicutes > Entomoplasmatales > Entomoplasmataceae > Mesoplasma > Mesoplasma syrphidae. Next base: position 20,370 of record NZ_CP025257.1, on the reverse strand, counting down.
TGTAACAATCTCACGAACTTTTGTTATACGTTTTTTTGTGAAACTAAATGATATCATCATGGCTACTAGGATTAAGAAAAACATCCCTAAAACTGATGCTGCTAGGGTTGCTTCAAAAACAAACATCATTACAGATGCACCAATGATTGTTAAAAAAGCACTTAACAATGTGACCGGAACTTGTGCTGACTGGTCACCAACTATTTGCGTATCAGATATTACTTTTGTAATAATCTCTCCAATTTTTTTGTCAGAGTAATATGAAATATCTTGACGAACAAGAGCTTCTAGAGATTTATTACGCAAGTCAATTTCAATACGCTTAGACATTAGCACAGAAAAGTATTGAGTCAAAAATGATATAACAGCATTTCCAAGAACAACTCCAAGTGCAATTGCTAAAGTAGTTTGTCATGATAAACCTCAAAAACTTGAATCAGCTGGAGTTCCATATTTACTAAAGATATCCATCGTCATTTGTCTTGTCAGCAAAGGTATGGCAATTGAAGCCAATACGGAAATGACACTTAACGAAACAATAATTAAGGCTAACTTTCATTCCAATTTGAAATACTTGGCAATCATGGCAAAAAAAGTTCCCTGCCCTTTAGATCACTCAATATCTTTTGCAACCAGACTTGCAACTCCGTCAGTATATTCTTGTTGAGTAATTTGCCCATTATGCAATCTTGCATCTAAAACCTTAACTTCTTTTTGAAACTCTTCATTTTTTATTTTATGATCTGGTTTTATTTTTTTATCTTTACTTTTGTGTGTTGTCTTATTCATTTGCATTTCCTTTCAAAATTTTATTTAAAAATTATCTTAATTATACCTAAAAATAGATTTTATAATTTTATTTTACGACAAAGAATTAAATCAAAAAGTTTAACAAAAAAAGAACCCCAATAGGTTTCTTTACTTTTTGTCAATGTTTCAAATAATATTTACACGAAATATTTAAACTCGGTAATTTTAATTCGCTTACTCCTTTAAGACCAAGGCTCCATAAAGATTTGCATCTTGAGCATAAAGACATTGCTCCACTTTAAATTTTCTTGTGTATGGTTCACCAACCAAATTTAAACAATTATCAAGTTTTTTTGTCAATAATTCTAATATCAACTTGCTTTGGCTTATGCCTCCGCCAAGTAAGACAATATCTGCTGCAGCAATAGCATTAGCAGTAAGAACATTTATTGCTAGTTCATCAATGAAATCATTGACAGCGTTTTTCTTAGCTTCGTCTTCATAATAACCTTCAACAATTTCTTTTCCGGTTAAATGTGTGCCTGTTTTTTCTAAATAATTTTTAATTAGTACTGTAGTAGTTGATGTTGTATTTCCAATTCTCGGATTCTTTAAATCAAGATTATGAACGATAAAACCAAAATTCCCACCTAATGAAGTTGCTCCTTTGTGTATTTTATTATTAATAATCATTGCTCCACCAAGACCACTACCAATAATAAAAATTAATGCAGTCTTATCTCTTATTTTTTTGTTAAAAGCTATTTGTGATTGTCCAACAGCATAGGCATCGTTTTCAACAAAAATTGGCAAATCGGTATTTAAATCGCGACGATAATTTATTTTGTTAATATTTGTAATTGCAGCAAACCCATGAACTTGTGTTGTTGCTACATCTATTACTCCAGGAGAGGAAATTCCAATATCTGAAATTTCTCTATAAAGACTCGTAATTTCCGTTATCAAATTATTAATGATTTTTAGCAGCTCAACGTTGTCAATAATTTTACCATAAACCACATTTTTTCTATATACAATTTTTGTTCCACTAAAAACAGCAGCTTTTACTGACATGCCACCAATATCTAAACATAATCTCATAGTAGTCCCCTTTTTTTTATAATTAAAATTTTATTACTCTTCATGTGGATACTTATATTTTCACTTGTTTCAATAAGTTTTGATTTTTTAAGATTTCTTTAGAAATATTAAATTCTGGCTTTGGTTTTTCAATATTGTATGAAATTGATAGTAAATTGACTACATTTTCAATGTTAGGTTTCAACTGATCAATATTCAAAGTATTTTTCATATTTTTTTCATATTTGCTTTGTATTTTTTGAAGCAGCTTATAGATTTCTTTTGTCAATTTGTTATTAAATTCAGAAATATATTTCCAATTAATTTCTTGTGATGCTTTTTCAATTTCATTTTCTATATTTAAACGTAGCTGCGCATTATTAATAGCATTATACTTACACATAAGTTTTTCAGCTTTGACCATTTTTCCTTTGTTCACAGCTTTCTTACCATTTTTCATTAGCTTTTCTTTTGCTTTGGCCTCTGAATCATTTAATGAATCTAACTTAGTTTTCAATTTCAGTTCTTTAATAATTGTATCTTCTACAGATTTTAATTCAATTAACTCTTCTTTTGTAAATACTTTGCTTACTTCAATCAACTCATTTTTTAAGTTTTTCATTTCATTTTTTGATAAAGCAACGCCGCTTGCCTTATTTGCAGTAATAATTAATTTATAAATTGATTTTGAAAGAGCGTTCATTGATTTTTTTTCAGATTTTCTTTCTTCATGCAGCAAAATACCAAATCCAATTCCAGCTCCTAGCGCTACAATACAAGAAAGAATATATAGTAACCCATTTGCCACATTTGAAAGTTGACCTGTACTAGCAGCAATTGATCCTGTTGGATCTAAAATAGTATTTTGGAAATATCCAATAATCTCAAAAAGACCAATTCCAGTTCCAATTCTTTGAGTTACTCCAAAAGCTCCAGCAAAACAACCAGCAATAAATGCGCCGATTACACCAGCTATTAAAGGTCTTCTTCTAGGCAAGTTAATTCCATATATTATCGGTTCTGTAATTCCCAACAATCCGACGGGTACATAAGATATCGCTTGTCTTTTTAACTGAGCATTCTTAGTCATAATTATAATAGCCACCAATGCTCCAATTTGAGCGTATACCGATATAGACCCACCAAGTCCAAAAGTTCCATAACCACCAAGTCCAGACTGAGCACTGGCCATACTTTGAACCATTCCTACTATACCTAATGCTAAATGCATTCCTAAAACAACACACACCTGTCATAGTGCAGTATAAACACCCAATCCAATCCCCAAAGGTGCTTTACCAATATAAAACATTATTACTGATAGTATACCCTCAAAAAAGTTTCAAACTGGTGTAAACAAACCCAATGCAAAAAATGAACTTAGTAAAATTACTAAAAATGGTCTAGTCATAAGTTCTAGCATTGGATGAACTCATGTAATAATTCAATCATCTAACTTTTTGGCTACAAAAATTGCAGCAATGATGACAAATATCTTGATGTTTCCAGGAGTTATTGAAATATTTAAAAGTCTATTTAATATTAATTTCAACTGAGGATCTGCAACATTATCAACATTACCTAAGGAAAGAATAACTCATTCTCCTCCTAAACCAAGAGCACCTCCACCAGCAAATAATAAAGGTGAACATAAAATTACACCTAATGGAACTGCGATTGCTCCTCGCAATTTAAAATACTTTGAAGCAGAATAGGCAATTGTAATTCCAATAAACATACCAGCTGTTTTACCAATACTAAACAGCAAAAATCATCAAACGTCTGCGCCTTTTAATGCTAATATTTGACCAATTGTTCCTGAATTGATTGCAAATGATGGCATTACTTCTGTCAGAGTTAAAATTCCAATAATAGCCTGTATAATTCCGGCTCCTACCATTGCAGGAATTACGATAGTCATTATGCCACCAAACATTGCTAGAAAAGCTTTAAACGGGGGAAGTTTTTGCTTGGCTTCTAAATTAAATTCAATTTCAGATTGTGATTTTTGCTTATTATCCAAATCGACAGCATTTTTGACATTATAAACATCTTGACCTATTATTACTTGTAACTCATCGCCATTTCAGATTGCACCCTTGGAAAGTGATAACGATGTGATTGCATCAATATTAACCTTTTTTTTATTTTTAATTTTGAATCTCAAACGCGTCATACAATTGTACACTTCATCATAATTACTGCTACCACCAACAAATTTATTTATTTCTTCAGCTGCAGTTTCATATTTATTTTTTCGTAAGAAAAAAGCTGTCGGAGATTTGGGAACTACATCTTTAATTACCTCTTTTTCTGACAACAAAATAAACTCACCAATCAGATCTCCTTGTTTAACATTTTTTGACTCATTTAATAAGTTAAATTTGTAATCTCCTTTTTCCGAATTAATTGTTACCGGGCATGCCACATTTAAATTAGCATTTATAATACTTTTAATGTCAACATTTACAACTTCGGTTTTGTTTGTAACTACATCATTGACATTGATTATTTGCTTGAAGGGCTTTCCACCTAAAGCCACAGTGTCTAATCCAATATGCATTAAAATGCTTATACCATCTGATACTTCAAAGAAATAGGCATGTTTTGTTTCTGTAACCAGCGATAAACTTCCTTTTTCAATCGGAGAGTAAAAAGTAGCATTTTCAGATTGATTTGATGTTATATAAAACCCATCACCTAGCATTTTTTCACTAAAAACACCATCGTTTAGATCTTTAATTAAACCTATTTCACCATTTACGGGGGCGTATATTTTTATAATACTATTTTTCATATTTTTATCCTTTCATAATTAAATAATATTTTTAAAAGAAGTGCAAAATAAGAAAAAACATATTTAAAAAAGTACTTTCAAATAGAAAAAGTACTTTATATCTTTTATATTAGTAAAAACAATTTTATTAAAAAATAATTGACTTGTAACTTTCTGAATAACGGTTGGTGCGGAAAATAATCCGAATCAATATTTATAATTATTGTATCATCATTGGCTTTTTTTTCAAACTTTCACAATTGTGATTCAGAGCAAAACACAAGTGCTTTGACTCCCTCAATTCCGGTTACCATATCATAAAGTTCCACTTCAGTTTTTGTTCCATTGCCTGCTACAAATAAAACAACTGTATCTCCACTGCTAATTGTGTTAACTTTATCAAACATGTAAGTAGAAAGTCGTCTTGATAATAAAAAGATGTTTGATATTTTAACTGATAACAGCTCACAAAAATACTGAGTCTCATCTAAAAGTTGAGGAGCACCCAAAACAAAAGTATTGTTAGATTTTTTAATGATGTTTGATATTTTAACTAGCTCTTCATTATAAAGTATTTGATCTTTAAATGTCTTAATAGTTGATCGTTCAAATTCTGCTAATAGATCAAAATCATCAACCTTATCAGGTAAATTCGCGCGCAAATTATTAGATTCAATTTTTAACGTTGTAATCAATTCACGATATCCACTACATCCCAAGTGTTTAGCAAAAACTGTAACAGTTGATTGAGAAACAAAGCAAGCGTCAGCTATTTCCTTCAAACTTAAAAATTTTCCGGTCAAGTACGAATTGTGAAGTGATCTTGCAATTAAGCTGCCTATCTTATTTTCTTCTTCCTTAATATTTTCAATTCTATTAATAATTTTGCTCATATAACTCTCTATCTATAGTAATATTTTAAACAAAAATGCCTTCAAATTTATTGCCTTTAAAGTAAAATAAGATTCAGCAATAAAAAAATTTACATATCAAAGACAATTTGCCGTTTTTAATTCTTTTTAAAACTTTGTAATTTTTATATATATATCTTTAAGTTTAGACTAAAAATCTTTAGCAATGGCTAAAGATTTTTGTTTTTAGGTAATGTTGTTTCCATTATTCTTAATTAATTCTTCATATCAATATGAAGACTTTTTACGATAACGTTTTAGATCTCTTAAATCTTTTTCATCACGATTTACAAATATAAATCCATAACGTTTTTGAAATCCCTCATGTGTTGAAACTAAGTCCATTGCACTTCAGGGATTAAAACCAATAAACTCCATTCCTTCGGAAATTGCTTTTCGCATTTCAATAATATGATCTTTGTATCATTCAATTCTATAATCATCATTAACAGTCATATCAGAATTTAGCTCTTCGCGAACACCAATACCGTTTTCAGTCAATAGCATAGGTAAACGATATCTTTCAAAAATTTCTCTTGAAGTAACTCTAAATCCAACTGGATCTATTGATCAGCCAAATTCAGTTTTGCCTAAATGCTCATTTTTCGCATCCATAAACATATTAGGAATTCCCAAACCTTGTTGTTGATCAGATTTTTTTGATGTTGTTGATTCATTGTTTCAAGCCTTAACTGTCATTGTGCTGTAATAATTAAATGCCACAAAATCTGGTTTAGCGGCTTTAAGAATTTCATCATCACCATCACGAATTTCCAAGTTAAATCCAAGTTCATCCAATCACTTAATAACAATTGGATTATGTTCTCCACGAACGGGAGCATCTAGTCAATATCATGATCTAAAAACTGCTGCAGTTTGAGCTGCCAAAACATCTTCGGGCTTACTTGATGCAGGATAAACTGATGATATATTTGGAGCGGGCCCAATTAAACATTTCGGAAATGTTTCATGTAATTCTTTCATTGCCAATGCTTGCGCTATAAACAAGTGATGGCCAATTTGAAAGGCTTCTCCAATTGTGTATTTTTTATCAGTTGGACTTAAAAAGTCTTGACCAAACATATTCATTAACACTAAAAGATTTAACTCATTAATTGTCAGTCAGTACTTCACTTTTTTTCCATAGGCTTTGAAAATAGCTTTTGCAAACTTCATAAAAGCCGGAACTGTGACATCTCTGTTTAGTCATCCACCTTTTTTTTGCAATTCTAAAGGCAAATCGAAGTGATACATAGTAATAATTGGCTCTATATTTGCATCAAGCAGTTCATCAATTACTTTATTGTAAAAATCGATACCACTTTGGTTAATTTCCCCATCGCCATTAGGAATTATTCGCGTTCATGAAATAGAAAAACGATATGATTTGAAACCCATTGCCTTCATCATTGCAATGTCTTCCTTATATCTATTGTAAAAATCTGATGTTACTTTGAAGTCACTTATTTCTGCAGTACCTTCATGCAAATCTTGAACAGACATACCTTTTCCATCTTGATTTCAACCACCTTCGCATTGATAAGCTGAACTTGAGGCTCCCCAAAGAAAACCTTCAGGAAATTTTTTCAAATTTTTAATTTTCATAATGAAACTCCTATTTATTATTTATATGTCATATTATGGATCAACATTATGCAATGTGAATTAATTCTAATCATTAAAAAAGTACTTTTAAAATTTAAAAGTGAGGAAGCATAAAATGCACAATAACTTTATAATCTTTAGAAATATAAATCAGTACAAAATCCAAAATAGTACGCATTATTAAAAATGAGATTCCAGAAAACATAAAAGTTTTATCGGTGATTAGAAAAATAATTATCAATAAAAAATATAATAATTAAAAAGCACAGACAATAAGTCATGTGCTTTTTAATTATTTAGGCTATAGCTGAATATGAACATCTAAGCAATCACATCAAAAAACTCATTTGATGCTTATATTCAATCTGCGGTACTAAATTTTAATATCAGTTAATCCTCTTCGAATTCTTGATTTTCTTCACCGTTTTTACGATATTGTAGTGTAACTGCCTTAATTTCATTTACACCAGATAATCTAATTCCACGAACACCAGCAGCTGAGCGACCCAATGTTGGAATATCAGCGACTTTAGATTTAATTAAGTTACCATCACTTGAAATAATTAAAATTAAGTCCGTCTCACGAGCAGCAATAATTGCTTTGAAATCTCCAGTTTTTTCATTTAGATTCATGACTTTAATTCCTTTACCATTACGTCCAGAAATACGATATTCTAATAAAGCTGTTTTCTTAAAGTTTCCTCTTGAAGAAATTGTTGTAATATTTTCAATTCCAAACGATGAAACAGCACCAACAACAATGTCATCAGTGTCAAGTTTAATTCCTTTGACTCCAGATGCTGTTCTTGACAATGGGCGAACAATATTTTCATTGATTCGAATCACTTTTCCTGATTTATTAGCAATAAATACTGAGTCTTCACCAGTTGTTGGCATTACTGTTATCAGCTGATCGCTTTCTTTTAAAGTAATCGCAATTTTTCCATTTTGATTAATACTATCGAATAAAGATATATCTGTACGTTTGATCATTCCGTTTTGAGTAATAAATGTCAAATATTTAAATTTCTCTTTAACATTTCTCAATGGCAAAATAGCTGTGATTTTATCTTCATTTGTCAGTCCATTTAAAAAGTTAACAATTGGCAACCCACGAGCTGTTCTTGAGTATTGTCGAATATTGTATGCTTTGGTTCTAAAAACTTTTCCAGAATTTGTAAAGAATAAAATTCAATCTCGCATTTTTCCCATTGTTGCAATTGAGATTGGGTCGTCGTTAGCTGAATTAACACTAACACCTCGTCCACCACGTTTCTGAATTCTAAATTCTTCAGCGTCAACACGACGAATATATCCCTGCTCTGACAAAAGAATCATTGTTTTTTCATCAGGAATTAATTCCTCGTCTTGAATATTCATTACTGATTCACTAATTGTTTCTGTTCTACGATTATCACCAAATTTAAGAGCAATATCTGATAATTGTTCTTTAAGAACACGATTTTGTTCTGCCGTATCGGCAATTAAGAAGTTTAAATATGTAATTCTCTCCTGAATCGCTGCCATTTCTTCTGCAATTTTTTCGCGTTCTAAACCAACCAAACGTTGCAGACGCATATCCAAAATTGCCTTGTTTTGCTCATCATCAAAACCAAACGTTGCAGTCAATTGTTCTTTTGCTTGATCGGAAGTTTTTGCATTTCTAATAATTGCTACGACTTGATCAATGTTACTTAGTGCTTTATGTAAAGCACCCAAAATATGATGACGCTTGTCCAATTTGTTTTTTTCGTAAATGCTTCTTTTAATAATGATCGCAATTTGAAATTCGACATAATTTTTTATAATCGTTTTTAAGTCTAACAACAATGGAATGTTATTATGTAATGATAATAAGTTAATAGAATAACTAGATTGCAGGTTCGTATATTTATATAATTTCGAAAGAACAACATCTGGATTAGCATCACGTTTTAAGTCAACAACAATACGAATTCCTTCGTAATTAGATTCATCACGCAAATCTGAAATTCCATCAATTGCCTTATCCTTAACAAGTTCAGCAATTCGTTCAATAACCTTTGCCTTATTAGTTTGATACGGAATTTCGGTAATAATTAGACGTGAATGACGATCATTTTCTTCAATATCAATTTTTGCACGAATAATTACTCCACCACGTCCAGTTTTATAACCTTCACGCATTCTTGCACCATTTGTCATTAATGCTCCTGTTGGAAAATCAGGTCCTTTAATATGATTATTTAAAATTTCATCAATTGTAATTTCGTTATCATCAATATATGCAGAAATTGCACTAACAACTTCTCTTAAATTATGAGGTGGAATTGAAGTTGCCATTCCTACAGCAATACCCATTGCGCCATTAGCTAGTAGGTTAGGGAAATATCCTGTCAAATAAGCTGGCTCTCTTTCAGAAGCATCATAATTATCAACAAAAGGTACTGTATCCATATCAATATCTTTAATAATAAAGTTAGACACTTTTGACAGCCTTGCTTCTGTATAACGCATTGCCGCTGCGCCATCGCCATCAATTGAACCAAAGTTTCCATGACCATCAACTAATGGATAACGATAAGAAAAGTCTTGAGCCATTCTCACCATTGATTCATAAACAGCAGAATCACCATGAGGGTGGTACTTACCAATAACTTCCCCAACAATACGAGCTGACTTTTTATGTGGCTTCTCAGCAGTAATTCCCAAATCATTCATCGCATAAATAATACGACGGTGAACTGGTTTTAATCCATCTTTTAAGTCTGGTAAAGCACGCGAAACAATAACACTCATAGCATATTCTAGGAAGTCTTTTCTAACTTCAGCTGAAATATCCATTGGTTTGATCGTACCGTGATTATGTTCTATTTTATTTTCGTTACTCATTTTTACACCTACATTCTATTGATAAGCAACAACTAAAAACTATTTTTTAAAACCATGATAAATTGAATCTTGAGCATATAAATCTTTAATGTCAAAACGTTCTCTATAGTTTTTTGTATCCCCAGTTTCAATTGCTTTAATAGCTTCTCTAGCTGATTTATGAGAATCACAAACAATTAACTGTGGTACTTCTCCCTGATTTAAAGCATCATAGTAGAATGCTCCAGTAATCATTTCATTAATTCCCAAACCAGGAATTTCTCCATGTAAAATTCCTTGTTTAAATCTAAAATCAGAAATGATTGGGAACAGATATTTCTTTTTGTTAGCAATAGCTTGTTGAACAACTAGTCCAAATTCCATATGAGTTCCTGAGTCTCATCCATCAATTTCTAAAATTACATAATCAGCATCAGTTAAACCATCAAAATCCATTTCAAAAATTGCTTTATTTGTTGGTCTTTCTGTTTGGTTGGTATCAAAATCAACAGGATTTCCAATTCAGAAATCAGGGAACATTGCTTTTAGGGCAGCTCCTTCGTTTTTTCTAGCGTCTCATTGTGCTTCTGTGAACATGCTTCCAGCATTATAAATTACTTTTTGATTATTTCTCATATTTTTTCCTTTTCTTTTTTTGACTACTAAAAGTCAATATTTTCAACAAATTCAGCATTTTCTTGAATATAGTTTTTACGCAATTCAGGGTCTTCTCCCATTAAGTCGGAAAATACTTCATTAGCAACTGCAGCATCTTCAAGATCAATTCTTAACATTGTTCTTGTTTCTGGGTCCATTGTTGTTTCTCATAATTGCATTGGATCCATTTCTCCAAGTCCTTTATAACGCTGAATTGTGTAACGACTACTATTAAATTCATTAGTTTTTAATTCTTCAAGTTCGGCATCTGAATATGCATAAGCTACTTTTTTCCCAGACTCAATTTTGTATAAAGGGGGCTGAGCAATAAAAATGTTTCCGTTTTTAACCAAATCCTTCATATAACGGTAAAAGAATGTCAGTAATAAAGTTCTAATATGGGCTCCATCAACATCCGCATCGGTCATAATAACAATTTTTCCATAGCGTAATTTTGACAAGTCTAAATCTTCTTTAATACCGGTACCAATTGCTGTAACAATTGACTTGATTTCATTGTTTGCAAAAGCACGAGCTTCAGCAACTCTTTCAACGTTTAAAACTTTCCCTCTTAATGGTAAAATTGCCTGAAATTTACGGTTACGTCCAGTTTTAGCACTTCCTCCAGCAGAATCCCCTTCGACCAAGTATAATTCAGCAATTGTCGAATCCTTAGATTCACAATCAGCTAATTTTCCTGGCAACGAAAAGGTATCTAATGCAGATTTACGGCGAGTTTCCTCACGAGCTCTTTGAGCAGCAATACGAGCTTTTTGAGCATTTGCATTTTTATCCAAAATTGATTTTGCATCTTCTGGAGATTTCAATAAAAATTCTTCAAATGAATCTCCGACAACTGCATCAACTGCTTTTTTAGCATCCGGATTTGCCAATTTAGTTTTAGTTTGCCCCTCATATTGGGGATCAGTATGGCGAATTGAAACAATGCATACCATTCCTTCTTTTATATCGTCTCAAGAATATTTACTTGGCGATTTTGTACCTTTGGCAACTTTTTCAGAATAACGATTAATTACACGAGTCAAAGCTTGACGTAAACCATCCTCGTGTGACCCACCCTCGTGAGTATTAATATTATTTACAAATGTAATTAAATTTTCTTGATACTCAGCATTGTATTGTAATGCAACTTCAACTTCAATATCATCATGTTTTCCATCAATATAATAAACACTTGGATTGATTTTCGTTTTTGTTTCATTTTTTTCTTTAACATAATCTAAAATTCCATTTGGAAAATGATACTCGACTGCTTTATCAATTCTTTGATCAGTCAGATGAATTTTAATTCCTTTATTTAAATAAGAAAGTTGTTTGACCTTATTCCTGATTGTTTCATAATCAAAAGTAACTGTTTCTTGAAAAATCTCTGGATCTGGTTTAAAGCGAACAATTGTTCCTCTTTTATCAGTTGTTTCAAGAATTTCTAGTGGCGACTGTTTTGTTCCACCTTCACTAAAAATTTGATGATAAACATTACCCTCACGCATAACTAAAACATCTACATACAATGATAAAGCATTTACAACTGATGCTCCAACTCCGTGCAGTCCTCCAGAAATTTTATAAGAGTCAGAATCAAATTTTCCACCTGCATGAAGTTGAGTAAAAACTAACTCTAATGCAGATTTTCCTGAATCTTCTTGAATACCTACTGGAATTCCACGACCATTATCTTCAACGATAACTTCGCCTTCTTTTGTAATAACTACCGAAATAGTATTTGCTTCACCAGCCATTGCTTCATCGATTGAATTGTCTAAAATCTCTCAAACTAAATGATGCAATCCAGTTTTTGAAGTTGATCCGATATACATTCCGGGACGTTTTCTAACAGCTTCAAGACCTTTTAAAACCTTAATCGATCCTGCTCCATAATGTTCTGTCATATTATTCACCCTTTTTTTCTAAATAACTATATTAATTATATCTTATTTTGAATTTAAAAGGTCATTTTAGGTGTTTTTACATTAGCCTAATAAAGATAGTGTTGCCAAGCTCAAAAAGCCACATATAGCAAATTTTATGGCAATTATGTGATTTGCCCATTTTTGTATAAAATTTTAACTCTTGCTAAGTTTTAAAAAAAATTTCAATTACTGCAAAAATATAGTCCAGAATAATTTTCCAATATAGTAAATTGCTTGATAACAATGATGATGACGCTGTGATTATGAAATCTGCTTCTTGAAATTTTCCTCCCATTTTTGAGGAAACGAAAACTGCTGTTTGAGCATTTTTAGTTTTTTTGGCGGTTTCAAATAACTTCTGGGCGCTAGCATTTTCGTTTCCCGAAACAAATAAAATAACTAAGTCGTTGGCATTTATTTTATAAGTAGTATCATCGCCAAAAAAACTTGGATTATAAATTCGAGTATTTTCCTGGTGCTTTACAATTAGACTATGAAAAAATTGTGCCTCATTTCAAGAATTGTGAGCAGAAGCAATATGCACAGTTTGAGCGGACTTAATTTTCTTAGCTAATTTTTCAATATCGCCCATAACCTTATCTAAATCTGCAATTGTATTTTTTAATAAGTCGTTTAGCGTTGACAAATCATGAACTTCAGAAACATATGAGGGCTTCACATTTTCGCATTCTACTTGCAAACGCAAAATCACTTCATTATATCCCTTGCAATCAACTTTTTTAGCAAATTTTGTCAATGTGGCTTGGCTTATGAATAACTTTGCTGCCATTTTTTTTGAAGATAAAAACTTTTTTTGTAAGAAGTTTTCAAAAAGTTGAACTGCAATATTCTTATTTAATGATTCTTTACTTTCATCCTTAATAATGATTATTTTGTTAATTATTGAGTTCATACCAAACTTCTCCTTTTATATAAAAAATTATACTTAATGTTTTTGCAAAAAAAGGGTTTTGAGCAAATAAATGTTATTATTAAAAAAATGGAAATGAGAATGAGTTTTATATGGAAAATTTTAAACATTATTCAAAATTATTGAATATAAGAAAAACAAGATTTGTTGGCCATGAAGTTTCAGAAATTGATGCGACTATCTTAAAAATATTTAACGAAAATAATGAGGAAGTAAATTCATTAATGGGTAAAGGATTTATTATTTTTGATCAGACTCCATTTTATGCAATGGGTGGCGGACAAGATAGTGATAAAGGATTTTTGATATTTAATGAGATTAAATTTGATTTGGAAGAGGTTCGTAAAGACTTGATTTATGGCTTTTATATTCATCAAATAAACACAAATAATTGTGAATTAAAAGTTGGTGATCAGTTGCATTTAAAAATTGACCAAAAATATCGAGACTGCTCATCAATTAATCACTCAGCTATGCATATAACATGACAAACTACTTTGAATGAAGTTGGCCATTATGTTGAAGAATTGGGTAGCAAGCTAAATAATGAAAAATACCAAATTCAATTTGTTGTGGATGAAACAATTACGGAGGAACTAATTTTAACAGTTGTTGACAAAATCAATAAGCAAATTATTCCTCAAGACATTAAAGTAAACATTTTCCAAGTTACCCAACAAGAAGCGATTGAAAAAAATTATTTGCTTGAGTTTACAAAACTTGTTGGCGACGAAATGGTAAGAATGGTAGAATTTCCTGGAATCGTAATAGAACCATGCAGCGGAACTCATGCAAAAAGGACTAAAGAACTTGGAAACATATGATTTTTAATTTACGATAAAAATTCGAAACGAATTTTGTTAGAGTTGACAGCAAATGAGCAATATGCAGCTAAATTTTTCAATGAAAAGCTAGTTGATCGTTTTAGCGAAATCAAAGCATTCATCAAAAAAGGATTAAGTTATGGTATAAATTACGATTTTTTAAAAATTTTAACTCGTTGTGAGCATCTAATTAAAATTTGAAATCCACTTTCAATTAAAGAAATTAATTTAATTTACAATGATGTGACTATGCTTGTAAATAAATTTTTAAAAGAGCGTGAAGCTGAGATGACTAAAAATTTGGCCTCTGAAGTTTTACCATTTGAAATTATTAATAACAAATTCAAGTTATTTTCTTTAAGCGGTGAAATGTATAGTAATAAAATTTTGCTACCTAAAGTAACACAAGAAGCAAGCGTGGAAAAAAATCTTGTTATTGTTATAACAAACAAGCATCAAAATGGAGCTAACGCAATAATTATTCGCAATAAAGAATTAAATATTGATCTTAAAGAATTGAGCACTAATATAATTATGCCAAAAACAACTTTTAGAGGTGGAGGCACTAGTTCAATGATTCAGCTGACTTCTCAAAGTCCAGAAGACATCGAAACTATCAAAGAAATATTATTATCTGAATAAAAAAACACTTCACTGCAAAATTTTGGATCAAAAAGACACTAAGCAATTAGTGTCTTTTAATATTAACTTTGAAATAAACTTTGCATAGTATGGTTGAATTTTATAAAATGTTAACTAAGTGGTTAAATTTAAATAAGTATTTATTTGTCTTTAATAATGAAACTAAAATTTGATGGCATTCGCTTTAAAAAAATAAATCCAAATTGTAGTTACTCTACAATATCGGAGTTCAAGCACGATTGTTTTATTGCGGATTCGCATTACTAAGTATCAAATTAAACTACTTTGAATATGCATTATAAAGCTTAATAAAATCATCAATTCCAATTGCTTCAGGACGCAAATTTTTATTGAGCATAACTTCATCTAAAAGTTTATTAGCTTGCTCTTTATCGTTTGTCAGCATAGACAAATTATTCAGAATCGTTTTGCGCTTATTGTTAAATAGTTTTCTAACAAAAGCTATAAATTTTTCGTTGTCTTTTACTAGATCATTTTTCTCATTTTTGAACGTTAATGAAATAATGGCCGAGTCAACTTTTGGAATTGGTCTGAACATTCCTTTACTAACTGTAAATTCATACTTTTTGTCTGCAAAAAACTCTGCAGCAATTGATAAATTATTGTAGTTATTTTCTCCCTTATTTGCACAAACCCGTACTGCAACTTCTTTTTGCATCATAAAAACCGCTTTTTCCAAATAGCTATGCAATTTAAACGTCTTAAATAAAATTTCACTTGTAATGTAATATGGCATATTAGAAATAATTGAAACTTTTTGTTGCGGCGAAGTTCGATAAGATTTAATTAGTTCCTCAAAATCAACTTCAAGAACATCAGACAAGAAAAAAATAAAATTATCATTTTGAATTTTATTTTTTAAAATTGGCTCCATGTCTGAATCAATTTCTATTGCAATTACTTTAGAAAATTTTTCAACTAACTTTTTTGTTAATGCCCCAGTTCCTGGTCCAATTTCAATAATTAATTGATCTTGGTTATTTCCTAATGTCGCAATTATTTTATTAATTAAATTCTCATCACTAATAAAATTTTGACCGAATTTTTTCTTTGCCTGTATTTCCATTTTATTCTCCTAATATCGCCTTAATATCTTCTACATTCAAATTAATTCAATTTAATCACTTAAATAAAGTTTTTGAACTAATTTGTTGATTTCAGCCATTTTTTTTGCAAATAATACTGCGATTTTCTTTTAAATAAAAATCATTATCTAAATATTGTTTTCAAGTTAAAGACTCTTTTGTCTTGTCGAAAATTACTAGGTCCTCAAGTGCTTTTTTAATAGCTACTTCATTTGCTTCTGCAACTCCAATTTTTTTACTATTAAATTCAATATTTTCTTTGGTAATAAAGGCATTTACAACTTTTCCATCTAAAAAATTAATTATACGCTCACGGATTTTTTTGCCCGGACCATCAGGGTCTGTAAAAATAATAACACCAATTTCGTCATTTACTTTTTTAATAAATTCTAACGTCTCTTTGCTCAAACTTAATCCTTGAGTCTCAATTGTTTTCAAATTCTCGCCATAAATCTTTTTAAGTTTCTGAGTATCGGATTTGCCTTCAACTATGATTATTTGTTTGATTTTTTGTTCATTCATATCGCATTTCCTTTTTAAGTACTTATAAAAATGATAAATTATTATTATAAATATAACAATTAAAGGGGTAAATTATGAGTAATAAAAGAATTGGAATTGTTTTTGGTGGTGAATACACAAGAATTATTTCCAGCGAAAGCGGAACGCTTTATGATGATTTATCATTAGTATGCTGAAATGATTTAACAACCGAAGTTGTTGTATTAGGTAAAGATGCTAAAAAAATGATAGACAGAGTTGACAAACCTTTACGTGTTGTAGCACCTTTAGAAAACGATGAAGTACAAAATTTGGAAATTTTTAAGGACATGGTTAAAGTTATTTTGGATAATTTTAAGGTTCATTTTCAAGGAGCGGAGTTGATTATATCTGCCCCAACAATTGAAAATGAGCAAATTCAAAAAATTATTTTAAACATTATTGATAATTTTAAATATGATTCCGTTGAATTTGTTCCAAAGATTTTCCTTGCAGCTGTTGGTGCAAATACTGATATTGATGATGAATATGGAACTATAATTTTGGATATTGATTATTTTAAGGCAACTGTAGCTGTAATTGCAGAACGAGAAATTTTGGCATATAAACAGACAACTTTTGCGGAAAAACATTTAGATGATTTGCTTATTCAAATTCTGAAAGAAAATTTTGGTCTAGTCGTAGAACAAGAGATTATTGAGAAAATTAAATGATCACTTGGCTCAGTTATTAAACTACGTGATGATTTAGAATTAATCCTTAATGGAAGAGATATGATTACAAACGAACGTCGTACTGTTACTGTTAATGATTCGGAGTTTAAGAAAATTTTTACCCAAATTTTTACAAGTTATAAGGCATTGGTGACAACGGTATTGGAAAGTTGTCCAATGTACATTCGTACAAGTATTATTAAAAATGGGATTAAAATAACCGGTGAATTGGCAGGAATTATTGGGGTTAAGGATTTCTTCGCTGACTTCTTTGATGTTCCAGTTAAAACAGCTAAAAATCGTGGATATGCCGTTATTGATGGGGCTTTAAAGTATAAAAAGATTCAATAACTGGTATCAAGATTAAAAAATACAAGTTGATAAAAACTTGTATTTTTTTAATTTCCTAAATATGTTGGTAAAACAACTTGCTTTAATTTATCATTTCTTTGCTTACTAATTACAACAGGTCTTGTTGGATTAACAAATTGTAGTTTAATTGGTTCGTTATCAAAAGTTTTTAAAGCTTCTAGTAAAAATTTAGAATTAAAACTAATAACCAAATTTCCTGTTCCTTCAAGTTTAAAATCTTTAAACTCTTCTTCGTAATTCCCAACTTCAGATACGGTTGATTTAACATAAATACTATCATCTTCAATTCGCAAATTGATAATTTGTGGCAACCCATCATCATTTGGTAAATCTGCTCTGTTTAAGGTTTTCAAAAGTTTTTTAGACTCAACAAAAATAACCGCTGAAAATTCTTGTGGAAATGCTGCACTTACATTTGGAAACTGCCCATCAATTAAATTTGACTGAAATAAAACATTATTAATTACAAATGTTACATACCCCTCTGAAATAACAATTTTTAATTTTTCAGCATTCTCCAATAACTTGGGCAATTCCAAAAGAGTCTTATATGGAATTGTTATATTAATTTCTTCAGTTTCTTTATCAGTTAGACTAATTGTTTTTTGACTAATTCTAAACAAATCCGTTGCCGAAAAAATTACACTTTCGTTAGTTACATGAACATTCAACCCTGATAACGATAATTTTTTGCTTCATTCATCAATTGAAATTAAAGTTTGTGCCAATGTGCGCTTAAATTCTTGACCATCAAGTTCTAAAATTGTTCCTTTTTCTCTAAAACCTAAACTTGGATAATCTTCGGCATCCAAAATGTTAATGTTAAACTCTGAAGACGTTGTTGAAATTCGTAACTCCGAATTTTCTACAGCTGTAAAATTCACATACTGATCATCTAATCTTCTTAACATTTCAATTACATAGCGTCCCTTAATTAAAATTTTACCTGGCTCATTTATATCCAAATCTGCATTATTATTTGTTAAAACACTTTTAAAAGACAAAACAGTATTTGTTGAAATTATAGTCAATTTATCCATTGTCAATTCTAAAAAAATTCCCCCGATTGTTGGGTTTGGGTTTTTGAGATCCAAAATTTTATTGGCTTTATAAATTTCTTCTAGTAAGATTGCTCTATTAATTGAAAATTTCATTTTGTATACTCCGCTTTATTAAAAATATTATCTCACAAATATTAAGGACATTTTATGCAAATCTCAAGTTTTAGTAGCAAGACCTATGCGCTATTTCTTATTACATTACTATACTTTATTAGTATTATGATGTGGATATGTGGATAACAAAATATGAGTAAGGCAGTTAATGAAAATTTTAAAAAGTTTTGCCCACAAAAAAAAAAAAAAAACTAAAATCTTATTTCGATAAGATTTTAGTTTTCAAAACTTCAACAACCAATTTGAAATTTTTATCAGTATTCATTAAATTTTCAATTTTATTAACAGCATTAATTACTGTTGTATGATCTTTGCCTCCAAACTCAGTTCCGATTTGTGACAATGAGTGATTTAAAATATTTTTAACTAAATACATTGATAAATGGCGAGCATTGGCAATATTTGCTGTTCGAGCTTTACCATCAATTGATTTAACAGAAACACCATACTTTTCACCAACAATTTCCTTAACTTTTTTAACATTCAAAATTCCCAAATTTGCTGTTGAGACATCTTTGAACAGTGTTGATATAACATCCATATCTATTTCTTTAACAACTTCATTTTGAATTCCTCAGAAACTAATTTTAGAAATTGATCCCTTAATTTTACGAACATCATCGGCATAATAAGTTGCCAAATAATTTAAAGCTTCATAAGAAATTGACTGCCTAATTCCTTGAATTTTAATTTCTGCTTTAGTTATTAAAACTGCTGTTTCAAAATCCAAAGTTTTAATTGAAGTTGTTAATCCCATATCGAAACGAGTAATAATTCGCTTATCAAAACCATTTAAATTATCGGGAGACTTATCACTTGAAAAAACCAATTGCTTATTATTTTCAATAAAATGATTAAAAATTGTAAAGAAAATTTCATTTGTTTTTTCCTTTTTTGCCAAAAATTGAATATCATCAATTAAAAGAACATCATATGACATTAGTTCCTCTTTAAAAGATTCAATTGCATCGTGATCTTTATACAATACATCAACAACACGCTTAATTAATGATTCGCTAGTCAAAAACAAAGTTTTTAACTCAGGTTTTTTGTCAGTTACTTCATTATAAATAGCCTGCAATAAATGAGTTTTTCCAAGTCCCGAATCACCATAAATAAATAAAGGAATGTACTGCTTTCCAGGATTATGAGCAATCATTTTTGAGGCAAGAAATGCTTGCTTATTGCTTTCACCCTCAATAAAATTTTCAAACATCGCAGAGTATTTTTTAGTAGCAAATGGTGAAACAGGTTTTGATGCGACAACTTCTTTAAGTTGTTTTTGATTTTCTTTATATTGAGCTGCAGTAATAAAATTAAAAATTACCAAATGACCCAAATGTTTTTTGATTGCTTTGACAATGACATCTTTTAAAGGAGTAATAACTCTAATAGCAAACTGTGATTTTACAATTAAGTTATATTCGTCTTGATCGTTTTTAATTAACTTAGCAGTTGTAATGTAATCGTTATAAACTTCTTCATCGACAATTTCACTTGTTGAAAGCGATTCTTTAATTTTCAATCATAATTCAGTTTCATTCAT